>JBBTVU010000067.1:0-1179 GCA_038063115.1 Patescibacteria group bacterium
TACATAAACATTTTGCTCATGAAAAAATCTCACCAAGACATTTATGTTTGAAATCATCGAAGGATAAGATATTATTCCCGAATAATCTTTTATATCAATTACAACCGCATTAATTTCAGTGGTTTCAAAAAGATTTGATAAATAATTAAGATATGATTTGTTTTTAGCTGACCAGCCCGTAACATAAACTGCTTTTATTATTTCTGGAGGATTTGCCAGTTTTTTTGGCGGAGGCTGAGGCAGAGGAATTGCCGGAATTCGCTCTGTGATGTTTGCCGTATTACTGGTTATAACAGAAGCAGCGGCTGTTTGATTAACAAAATAATTATTATTATGAAAAGCAAAAACAGCGCCGGTCGCAAAAATTTCCAGCATAATTGCCACCACAAAAAAGTTTTTCCACCTCGAAAAAGACATAGATTTTTTATTATATCGCAGATTCTTTAAAAAACAAAACCGCCCCGAGCGAAGTCGAGGGGCGGTTTTGTTTTTGGGTGACCGACGCGATTCGAACGCGCAACTTCCTCGGCCACAGCGAGGCGCTCTGCCATTGAGCTACGGCCACCACGATTCAAAATGTTTTTCTATTATGAACTAGATAATGACAATTTCTACAAAGCCACTTTAGGTTGCTGATTTTATTATTTTTTCTATTGCCGTCGATATGATGGGTTAAAAGTACTCTGATATCCTTAATTCCGCATTTTACACAAATCGGTAAAATTTTAGTACGGAGCATTCTTTCTCTGTAGGAAGCTTTTCCATCTTTCCATCTTGGATGATTTTTACCAGTCAAAAGGTGTTTATTTTTCCAGACTGCGAAACATGATTTATTACAAAAGAATTTCTTACTTTCAGAATGTTTTATTTCGTGAATGGCTCTATATATTTTATTACCGCAAATATCGCATTTTACAAATTTACCTGTTTTGTATCCTTGATACTGACATTTACTCGAACAATATTTCCCCCAACCTTTTTTCACGCGAGAAAGTTTTATATAAAATTCTTTTTTACAAAATAAACACTTTTTTATTGGCATACTTTAATAATAGCATGCCAAATTAATTTGGTAAAGCGTGCTTCTGTAGATAAACCACAGCAGTTAATGTTTCCTTATCATTTTGGTGCAGTATTCTTGAATTAGTCCGAACGCATTTCGCCGCCGCAGGCGGCGAG
>JBBTVU010000068.1:0-1441 GCA_038063115.1 Patescibacteria group bacterium
CCTCTTCTAAATAGTGTTTTGAGTATGGATAAAGGCCTTTGTCCATAAAATTTTCCAGTGTTTTTCTTTTAATTTCCAAACTTTCTTTTGCCAAATTCATAAGGTTGCCCAATTTATCAAAAAAATCTTTTTTAGTTTTTGATAAGTATCCAATCCTTGGCAAATCAATTGTAACAACTCCAACGCTTCCTGTTTTTGGCGAAGATCCAAACAATCCCCCCCCTCTTTTATACAATTCTCTGTTATCAAGCCTGAGCCTGCAACACATGCTTCGCGCATCTTCTGGGTTCATATCAGAATGTATAAAATTTGAAAAATAATTTATACCGTATTTTGCCGTTGCTTCCCACATTGAAACTAAATTAGGATTATCCCAGTCGAAATCTTTTGTAATCGAAACTGTTGGAATAGGAAAGGTGAATGGCCTGCCCTTTGCATCGCCATCCATAATGCCTTCATAAAAAGCCTTAATAAACATGTTTATTTCTTCCTGGAATTCGCCATAAGTTTCATTTTGCGGCTCGCCTCCAATTATTACCGGCTGTTTTGCCAAAAATGACGGCGGTTTGATATCCAAAGAAACATTTAAAAATGGCGTTTGAAATCCAACCCTAGTGGGCACCATGCAATTAAATAAAAATTCTTGCATTGCCTGTTTTACCTGCTTATAGTTTAAATTGTCATATCTTATAAAGGGAGCTAACAAAGTGTCAAAGTTTGAAACAGCGTTGGCTCCGGCTGTTTCTCCCTGCAAAGTAAATAAAACATTTACCAACTGGCCCAAAGCGGTTCTTAAGTGTTTTGGAGGCATGCATTCTATTTTTCCTGTTACTCCGCCAAAGCCTCTTCTCAAAAAATCATACAAATCCCAACCGGCGCAATATGGAGCCAGCAATTCTAAATTATGAATATGAAAATCTTCATTGGTAGCCGCGTCGCGAATTTCTTTTGGATAAATTTTGTTTAACCAATATTTTTTTGAAATATATGACCCAACATACTGGTTTAGCCCCTGCAGAGAAAAAGTCATATTGGCATTTTCTTTTACCTGCCAGTCAAGTTCGGCCAAATAGCTGTCTACTTTTTCATTTGAATCATCTACAACTTTGCCGGCCTCCCTAATTTTTCTTCTCTGGTCTCTGTAAATAATGTATGCCTTGGCCGTTTCAACTAAATCTTCCAAAATTAAAGCCTCTTCAACAATATCCTGAATTTGTTCAATAGTTGGAACTTCATCTTTCTTAAAACGTCTGTTCAACAGCTGAACAACCTTGTCAGAGACCTTTTTGGAAACTTCCCCATTGCCCTGACCGGCTGCCACAACTGCCTTATGCACGGCGTTGGCAATTTTTTCCTGATTAAAATCGACAACTGTTCCGTCTCTTTTTTCAATTTTTGAAATATGATTTTCCATATGTTTTATACTTTTTTACCGTAGCGA
>JBBTVU010000069.1:0-4259 GCA_038063115.1 Patescibacteria group bacterium
TTTTATTCCCGATGAATATATGCAAGACAAAACTAGTTTTGAAAATTTAAATTCTATTGTTAATTTTGTAAAAAACAATAACATAGAATTACTTCCCGCCCTTCTACTCGTAACTTTAAATTTGCTTAAGCGGGAAAAAATTATTTCTACAGTAACTATTTATGATGTTATCCAAAAAAAAGAGTTATATATCACAAACGAGCAAATCCAAAAAGAAATAAAAATATGGTTTTCAGAAGTTAAGGATGGAGCGATAAAAAAAACTTTTTCTTTTTTACTTGATTGTAATATTCCGAAACAGAGAGATGCTCTTGGTTTTTTATACCAATCTCTTTTGAACGAGGGGGAAAAATCTCAAAGTGGTTCATATTATACCCCATCGAATATAGTTGATGAAAGCATAAACGAGTATGTAAAAAAAGATTCAAAAGTTCTTGATCCTTGTTGTGGTACGGGGCAATTTTTATTAGCTTTTGCAGATATTATTGATAATCCTTTAAATATTTATGGAATAGATTTTGATCAAATTGCAGTTAGGATTGCTCGCCTCAATATTTTAATAAAATTTAGGAATAAAAATTTTAATCCCAATATCGTTTGCAAAAATACTCTTTTTGATATTGGAAATTATAATTTATTTAGTTCAAATAATAAAGATATAAAAGATTTTGATGTAATCGCAACAAATCCTCCTTGGGGTGTTCACTTTTCACAGCAGGATTCCGAAAGATTAAAGAAGTTTTATCCAATGATAGCATCCCTTGAATCATTTTCTTATTTTCTTAAAAAAGGTATTGATTTGCTTAAAAATGAAGGGGTAGTTTCTTTTATTTTACCAGAATCAATTTTAAATGTAAAAACGCATAAAGACATCAGAGAGATCATTTTAAAAAATACTCAAATTAAAAAAGTTGTTTACCTTGATAGGGTTTTTAAAAATGTTTTTACGCCGGTTATTAGGTTAGATTTAAAGAAGGGTAAGAATATAAATAATAACATCCAAATTTTGAAAAAAAATGGAAAATATAATATTGAACAATCAAGGTGGCTAAATAATCGCGATTTTAATTTTAATATTCATATAAATGGATTTGATGCTAAAATAATAGATAGTATATACAAAATAAATCATACAACCCTTGAAAATAGGGCGGACTGGGCATTAGGGATTGTAACCGGAAATAACAAAAAATTTATATCAAATGAAGATAAAAAAGGATTCGAACCGATTTATAAAGGTAAGGATATTAAAAGATTTATTTTAGAAAGTCCATCAAGTTTTATTTGCTTTACTCCAGAAAAATTCCAACAGGTGGCACTAACAGAAAAGTATCGAGCAAAAGAAAAATTGATTTATCGCTTTATTTCAAATAATTTAGTTTTTGCCTATGATGATAAACAACGATTGACGTTGAACAGCGCGAATATCGTAATTCCAAAAATTCCAAATTATCCGATAAAAGTGATTGCTGCTTTGTTAAATTCTTCTCTATACCAATTTATATTTCAAAAAAAATTTTTTAGCATTAAAATTTTACGAAGCCATATTGAACAAATGCCATTACCACTTTGGTCAGATGAAATTTTTACTGAAATTATAGAATTAGTTAATGTAAATATTAAAGATAGAAACAATTTTGAAAAATTAGATAATTACATTATGAAAAAGTTTGATTTATCAAACGAAGATAAAAAATATGTTATTAAATTTAATAAATAGTTTATGGAAAATTTGAAAGAAGAATTAGAAAAACTAATTGAACAATTGCCAATTAATGATAAGGAAAAGATGAAAAATAACTTAAGAGAGCTGATGTCAGTTTACCCCTTTAATGAATACGAATATATTATTTCAAATTTATTGGGTTTAGACAAAATAAATTTAGCAGATT
Organism: Patescibacteria group bacterium; assembly: GCA_038063115.1. GTDB lineage: Bacteria > Patescibacteriota > Minisyncoccia > Minisyncoccales > Staskawiczbacteraceae > GWA2-37-10. Next base: position 1,893 of record JBBTVU010000069.1, read on the forward strand.
ATTTAAAGATTAGAGAGGAGTATTTAGCAAGGAATGAATATCTGCATATTTATGAAAAATATGGGTCACCGACAGCTTTTGGAATCACATGGGCACAATCGCATATTCATGCCATCATTCCTGAAATGCAAAAACCCACAAAAAAAGACCGCCCTGATTTTGATAACGAATACGACTTTTTTTATAAATACAAGAAAAATTTTATTAAAATAGAAGTAAAAGCTTCTAGGGCGGTTGATGCCGTAAGTAATGGAATTCTTAAAAACCATTTGATATGAATTTTCAACAAATTAAACCGAACAGTTGCGATGTTTTTATTTGGGTTGCTGTTTGGCGAGATGTAATTAAATATTGGGTAATTGCTTCAGAAGATATAAAAAATAATAAATATTATTCGAAAGGACAGCATAGGGGCAATACCGGAGAAGGTCAACTTCATTTGAATCATGACAATATAAAAAAATTTAAAAAATATGAAGTTCAACCTAAAGACCTATTAAATAAAATTATTAAAGCTTACAAAAATAGTAATAAATATGCCAATTTATAACTATACGGCGAAATCTTTTGACGGCCAGACAAAAAAAGGGGTTATGGCCGCTAAAGATATAAAAGAACTTTCTCAGGATTTAAAAAAAGAAGGCCTGATTTTAGTTAAAGCCGACTTAGATGCTAAAAAAAGAGTAAATTTTTTCAAAATTTCCTTATTTTCTTTCGGGGTTTCTTTAAAAAATAAAATAATGCTTACCAGAAATCTATCAATTATGGTTTCTGCCGGCCTTCCTTTCACTAAAAGTTTTTCTATTTTGGCAAACCAATCAAAAAACCAAGAATTTAAAGAGGCGCTTTTGGATATTAGAGACGAAATTAGCAAGGGACAGAACATTTCTAGCGCTATGGCAAAATACCCCGATATTTTTTCTGAACTGTTTCAAAATATGGTAAAAATTGGCGAAGAGTCGGGAACAATGGAAGAAATTTTGAAGGTTCTAACTTTGCAAATGGAAAAAGAACACCAATTAAAATCAAAAATTCAGAACGCAATGATTTACCCCATTATTATCATGGTGGTAATGTTTGTTATTGGGGTCATTATAGTCACTTTTGTTCTTCCTAAATTAAAAGATTTTTTCAGTGGCATGAACACTGATCTTCCAATATATACAAAAATTTTAATCGGCTTTGGGGAATTAGCGTCAAATTATTGGTATTTGTTTTTATTATTTTTTATAATTTTATTTGGTGGAATTTTTTTGGGGCTAAAAACAAAAGCCGGAAAAAAAATAAGAGATACTATTTTAATAAAATTGCCATTTTTTAACTCGCTTGTTAAAAAAAGCAATTCAGCTTCATTTATAAGATCTTTAGCTTCGCTCACCGCGGCTGGCGTTCCGCTGGTTAGGTCGTTAGAAATTACTTCAAATGCTTTAAATAACTTTTATTTTAAAAAAGCCCTTAAAGAGGCTTCAGAAAGAATTAAAAAAGGAGAAAAGATGTCTAGCGCGTTAAAGCCCAATCAAGATATTTTTCCTTCAGGAGCTATTGAAATAATTGAGGTTGGAGAAGAAACAGGAAAAACCTCAGTAATTTTGAAAAAATTGGCGGGTTTTTATGAAGACGAAGTCATTGCCGCCGCTGAAGGGCTGTCGGCAATAATTGAACCGATGCTCATAGTTTTTCTCGGTCTCGTAGTTGCTTTCTTTGCATTTTCGGTTATTGAGCCGTTATATTCGGGTTTGGGCAATATACAATAATAATGTTAAAAAAATCTGGATTTACTATAATTGAGGCTGTTGTGGTTATTACAATTTTAATTGTTTTAGCAGCAATACCTATTACCGATTTTGTTTTTTTACAGAAAAAAAGCGCCCTAGATAATAGCGCGCAGGAATTTATTGGAACAATAAAAAGCGCTCAGAATAAAACTTTGGCTTCAGAGTTTAGCGGTCAATATGGAGTTTATTTAAATACGTCGGTTTCCCCTAATCAATATACATTATTTAAAGGGGTTAGCTATACGTTGCGAGAAATTTCTTTTGACCAAGTTAATTTTTTGCCGGACGCAATAGAATTTTATAGCATTAGTTTGGGCGGAGGCAATGAAATAATTTTTGATAAAATAACCGGCGCGACAGAAAATCAAGGAAACATTTCTTTAAGAGTAAAAACAGACGCAAGCCAAAATAAAACTGTTTATATATCAAATTACGGCGTAGTCAGTTTAAACCCGGCCCCGACATCTTTAGATGAAAACAGGGTAAAAGACTCAAGGCACGCGGTATTTGATTACAGCAGAATTATTGATTTGAACAATGAAAATATCATATTAACATTTGACAACAGCGTAGTTCAACAAATTCCGCTAAA
>JBBTVU010000070.1:0-4753 GCA_038063115.1 Patescibacteria group bacterium
CAAAAAATAAGAAGAAAAGTCGGCGGAATCTATCAAGATTATAAATTATTGCCTAATAAAACAGTTTATGAAAATGTGGCATACATTATGGAAGTAGAAGGCAAAGGATATGGTAAAATTAAAAAAGAGGTACCTCGAGTTTTAGAACTGATAGGCCTAGAGGATAAAGTAGATAACTTTCCGAAAGAACTATCGGGCGGCGAGCAACAGAGGCTGGCTATCGCCAGAGCATTAGTTAACAGCCCTAAAGTTATAATAGCAGATGAGCCCACGGGCAATCTTGATCCGTATAATAGTTACGAAGTAATTTATATGCTGGAAAAAATCAATAAGGCGGGCGCTACGGTGATTTTATTAACGCACGACAGGGAGATAGTTAATAAATTAGGCAAAAGAGTGATTACTTTAGTTGGCGGAAGAGTTATTAGGGATGAAGCAAAAGGAAGGTTTATAATCTAAAATTTCTAAAGTTATGCTGACAAGTTTTAATAGAATTTTTAAATTTGCCATAGACGATTTCAGCAGAAACAAAGGCATTTCGCTTGCTGCAATATTTGTTTTAGTTGTAACTATTATGCTGGTTTCCGGCCTTTTCTTTTTCCGCGGCATTTCAAGCTTTTTAATTTCAGAAATACAAGATAGAATTGATATCACGGCTTATTTTAAAGACGGCGTTGAAGAGCAGGACATTTTAAACGTTAAAGATGAAATTTTAAAAATGTCACCGAATATAAAAGGCGTTGAATATATTTCAAAGGAGCGGGCAATGGAAATTTTTAATAAAAAGCACAGAGACAATGCAGTTATTGTAAGAGCAATTGAGGAGGTTGGCACTAATTTTCTTTTACCGTCATTAAATATTAAAACCAATGGAGACCCCGCTCAGTACGCAGGGGTATCAAATGTTCTGCAAACCGCAAATTTTAGCAAGTTTATAGACAGGGTTGACTTTTCGCAAAAAAAAGATACAATTGAAAAAGTTTTTTCAATAACATCAAACATCAATAATTTTGGCATTATAACGGGGGTAATGCTTGTTATTGTTGCAATGCTGGTTGTTTTTAATACAATTAAACTTGCAGTAGACAACTCAAAGGAAGAAATTAGCACGATGAGAATTGTCGGAGCATCTGATTGGTTTATAAGAGGCCCTTTTATAATTCAGGGCGCTATTTACGGCCTTATAGCTTGCGTAGTTTCTTTGTTAATTTCTGGAGCTTCTGCTTATTTATTGTCTTCAAAAATTGGGGTTATGATGCCCGGTTTTAATCTTTTTGGCTATTTTCTGTCTAATATTTGGATATTAGTTTTAATTCAATTGGCTTTTGGAGCGGGAGTGGGCATAATATCAAGTTTTATTGTGGTGAGAAAATATTTGGATGTTTAAACATTGCGGGATCGTCTAATGGTAGGACACATCCCTCTGGAGGATGGTATCTTGGTTCGAGTCCAAGTCCCGCAGCATTAAAAAAATAAAATTAAAAAAAACAAAATTATGGCAACTTGGGCAAATAAAAAAAGAACGGCAAGAAAACTTAAAAGAAGAAATAGAACTAAATTAAGCAAAAATAAAAGGTAATTTTAATTAAGCGGTACGTCGCAATTTGAAACAAGAGTATAATATATCATGTTTCAATTGCGGCATGAATTTATTCGCGCCGCTCACAAATTCACATGGCAGACATAAATAAAAAAATTCTAATCGTAGAAGACGACAAAAATTTTCTCTGGATTTTAAAACAGAGTTTTGTCAGCGAAGGGTTTAATGTCGTTACTGCAGAAAACGGGGAACTGGGGCTAGATTTGGCAGAAAGAGAAAACCCAGATTTAATTCTTTTAGATATTTTAATGCCAAAAATGGACGGCATTACTGTTGCAAAAAAATTAAAAGAGGCAGGCAGCAAAGCCCAAATTATGTTTTTGACAAACCTGAAAGATGTACAGCACATAAGCGAAGCCGTGGATACGGTAAAAGAAACCGATTATCTTATAAAATCCGATTTTCACGTTGACGCCATTGTATCAATGGTAAAAACTAAGTTGGGAGTAAAATAGGGGTTGACAACTGGGCGATTAGTTCAGTGGCAGAACGCTGTCCTGATAAGACAGAGGTCGAAGGTCCGATTCCTTCATCGCCCACTATGAACAAAAAAATTTTAATAATTATTATTGTGGCGGCAATAACTATTTTAGTTGCCGGATTTTTAGTTTTTAAGTATTTAGGCCAAGCTAAAGGAATAAATACGGAAAATACTGCCGGCGGGGCAAATATTGAAAAGCCCGCAGAATCAACAGATGTTCCTAAGGTAGAAATTGAGGCAGTGGGTGGAACTGGAAAGGGTGGAGGGTTAACCATTTGCGCAGACAGATGCGGAGATAATGTTTGCCAAAATACGGCGCCAGAATGCGCAGAAAGCAGTTTAAATTGCGTTTGCGTTGAAACCCCGCAGGATTGCCCGGCAGATTGCAAATAGAGTTAAATATAAAATAAAAAATATGCTCCAATCAAAACTGTTTCTAAAAACAATAAAAGAAAAGTCATCTGAGGCGGAATCTTTTTCGCGCGATTTGCTGATGCGAGCCGGATATGTAGACCAGCTTATGGCAGGAGTTTATACTTTTTTACCCTTAGGGTTTAAAGTTTTACAAAAAATTGAAAATATAATCAGAAAAAATATAGAGCAGGATCCGGTTTTGGGGCAGGAAATTTTAATGCCCGTGCTTCAGCCAAAAGAAAATTGGCAGAAAACTGGCAGGTGGGACGGTTTAGATATTCTTTTTAAGGTTAAAGGGGGCGGAGACAAAGAATATGCTTTAGGTCCTACACACGAAGAGATCGTGTCTCCCTTGGCTCAAAAAAATATTTTATCATACCGCGATTTACCTTTTTCAGTTTTTCAAATTCAGACAAAATTTCGCGACGAGTTGCGCGCTAAATCAGGAATTTTGCGCACTCGTGAATTTTTGATGAAAGATTTATATTCTTTTCATGCAACGCAGGAAGATCTTGACAAATATTATGAGAAGATGATTAAGGTTTATTTTAATATTTTTAAGGAGTGTGGAATAGGGAGAATGACCTACCGAACATATGCTTCCGGCGGAAGCTTCTCAAAATATTCAGACGAATTTCAGACAATCACAGATGCCGGCGAAGACACAATTTATATATGCAAAAAGTGCAAATTGGCAATTAATAAAGAAATAAAAGAAGGAATCAAAGAATGCCAAAACTGCAAGGGAGCAGATTTTGAGGAAAAAAAAGCGGTTGAGGTCGGAAATATTTTTAAAATGGGAACGAAATATTCAGTTCCTTTTGATTTAAAATTCCGCGACAGAGACGGTTTAGAAAAATCGGTTATTATGGGTTGCTATGGAATTGGGCTGGGTAGGCTCATGGGCGCGATTGTTGAGGTAAATCATGACGACAAAGGAATAATTTGGCCAAAGTCCGTGTTTCCATTTTTAGTCCATTTAATTTGCGTTGAAAACGATAAAAAAGTTAAGACAGCTGCCGAAAAAATTTATAAAACATTATTAAAAGAAAATATAGAGGTATTGTTTGATGACAGACAAGATAAAACCGCCGGAGAAAAATTTGCCGACGCAGATTTAATTGGCTTGCCCATTAGGCTGGTTGTCAGCAAAAAAACCGAGGCCGCAAAATCGGTTGAAATGAAAATGCGAAACGAAGCGCAGGCAAAATTAGTTCCTATAAAAAGTTTTATCAAAGCAATTAAAAAATAGTTAAATATAAAAATGCAAAAATATACTCCTAGAAACATACAAAAGGGCAATAACAGATATAAATTACTGCAAGATAAATCTGTAAATAGATTTTCGGGAAATGCCGCAAGATTAGAGCATACAAATGTCAGGAACAAAAATAAATCAAAAAAAGGCTAAAGCCAGTGCGACATGGATTGCGACCTTTGTAACTGTAAACACAAAAGATAATGAAGAAGATATTTTTATTATGTTCAATTGTTTTTATTTTGCTTGGCTCGGCATCTGAGGTTTTGGCGCATATGCCGAGGCTTATTTATTTGCAAAAAGGCGATATACAAATAAACAACCCCGAAGTTTCACAAGCTTTTTATGACGAGCTTAAAGGCCAGCCAAGAGATTATTTTATAAACTCTGATAAGGATTTTAATTTGTATATAAATCTTTTGGTGCCGGAGACTGCTAATCCAGATGGCAGGTATTCAGCAAATATTTTTTCCCTTGGCCGTAGCCAAACGGGCGAGGCCCTTGGCCGTACGGGCGAGGCTATAATTGAAGAAAAAGAAACAAGACTTTATTCCATTTCAGCCTCTATATGGGAAGAATTTTATGAACCGTTTGGGAGAGATTATTACTTAAAAGGTCCGGAATTTGATAAAAAAGTCCCTGCCGGAAAATATAAAATAGAAGTTTTTTCAAAAGAAAACCAAGGAAAATATGTTTTGGCAGTTGGCAAACAGGAAGTTTTTCCGTTGCCCGAGTCTTTAAATGTTTATTGGCAGCTGCCGTTATTAAAAATAGAATTTTTTAAAACTTCGGTTTTACAATTTTTTTTCACGCCATTCGGAATTGCCGGAATAAGCGTAATTTTTGGAATAATAATAGTTTTAGCTGTTTTAAATTATTTTGTTGCTTTGGTTGCGGAAAAAATTAGAAGCCATACTGCAAAAACAATTCTTTTGACCTCGGCCGGAATGCAGATGAAAGAAGAAATAATAAAACTTCTGCAGAAGCCGGCATACGATGT
>JBBTVU010000071.1:0-2154 GCA_038063115.1 Patescibacteria group bacterium
ATTTTTGTTTAACATGTTTTTAAAATATTAAATTTATTTATAATTGATCTTCAGAGATCTTCAGAATTTTGTAGCGATTACTGTAATTTTTATTTCGCCTTTTTTAAGAGTATTGTCTTTTACGGCTCCAAAAATTATCTGGGCTTTTGGATCAACGTTTTTTGTAATAACTTTTGCAGCTTCCTGTATTTCGTTTAAGGTTATATCTTGGCCCGAAGCGTTGAACAAAACTCCTTTTGATCCTTTTATTGAAAAGTCTAACAACGGAGAATTGATTGCTTTATTTGCAGCTTCAATTGCCCTATTTTCTCCAAAGGCTTTTCCCACGCCAAAAAGAGCATGGCCTGAATTTTTCATAATTGATAAAACCGAAGCAAAATCAATATTTATAATTCCCGGCGCCAAAATTAAGTCTGTAATTCCCTGCACGGCTTCTTTTAAAACTTCGTCGCAGATATAAAAAGCGTTTGCAACGGTTGTTTTTTCATCAATTATCTTTAAAAGTTTGTCATTAGATATTACCAGTAAAGAATCAACTTTATTTTTAAAATTTTCCAGAGCCGTATCGGCAATTTTTTTTCTTTGGGCTCCCTCAAAAGAAAAAGGAGTTGTCACAACTGCTATAGTTAAAACGTCAAAATCTTTTGCAATCTCGGCAATAATTGGAGCTGCTCCAGACCCTGTGCCTCCCCCAAGCCCGCAGGTTATAAAAACCATATCTGCCCCTTTTATAGCTTTTGATAATTCTTCTTTGTTTTCCTCGGCCGCCATTTTTCCCAAATTAATATCCATTCCTGTGCCGAGGCCTTTGGTTATTTCTTTTCCAATCAAAATTTTTAATTTTGCTTTGCAAAAATGCAGAGCTTGCGCGTCTGTGTTTACAGCAATCAGCTCCACGCCCTGAATATCAAACTTTGCCATGCGCGAAACTGTATTGGATCCGGATCCTCCAACTCCTATTACTTTAATTTGCGGACTCATAAAATTATCAAGGGATAAAGAGCCTGAACATTTTTCTTAATTTTGAACTCCACCCCTTAGTAAGTCCCAGTATACCCGGTTCATCACCAAAATCAACCCCCTCTAAAGCCAATCCTACAACTGTGGCCAGAGAAGGATCTTCTTGAATGCCTTCAATACCTTTTGGAATCCCAATTTGGCACGAAAGTTTTAACTGCTGTTTTGTAAGCTCTTTTATTTTGGGAATTTTTACCCCTCCGCCTGTTAAAACAATTCCCCCTGGCAATAATTCCTGCCTTCCAATTTTTTTTAATTCTTTTTGTATTAAGTCTAAAATTTCAGAAACCCTCGGCTCAATAATATCCACTAAGTTTTTCTTTGTGAAAGAGAGTGAAGAAAATTCATCAAAAATTTCTATTTTTTTCTTTGCGCTGTCGCTTTTTTCTTTTTCTGTTTTAGCAAAAATACAGGTTCCATGCTGTTTTTTTATAGATTCTGCAACAGCCGGTTCAGTTTTTAATCCAATAGCAATATCATTTGTAATATTTGAGGAACCAATTGGAAAAACAGCTAAATGCATTAATTCTCCTTCTTCAAAAACCGCCAAACTTGTTGTTGCCGCTCCAATATCTATCAAGGCCACCCCTAATTCTTTTTGCTGGGGAGTTAAAACCGCCTTTGCAGCGGCTAATGGAGAAGGAATAACATCGTGTATTCGCAACTTTGAATTTAGAACAGACTGGGTAAGGTTTATAAAATAAGGAGAAAAAACGCAGAGCAAAAGAACTTTTGCTTCTAATCTAATGCCCGTTAAATCAACTGGCTGTTTTATGCCTTTTTGATCGTCAACAATAAATTCTCTTGGAAAAACATCCAATATTTCGTCGTTTTTTGAATAAATATTTATTGCCCTTGTCGCCTGTAAAACTCTTTCAACGTCTTCTTTTGAAATTCTTTGGTCTGCTCTTGAAACAGAAATTATTCCGTCAGAGGGCGTGACATAAAGGCGGCTGCCTCCAATGTTTACAAAAACAGAATTAATTTTTTTACCGCAATCCTTTTCAACCCCAGATATTAATAATTGTATATTTCTTGCAGTGTCTTCTACATTAACTACGGCCCCCCTTCTTATAGCAAAAGATGGAATTTCAGCTTTTGACTATAGATCCCAATGCTTTCCCTTTGTTTGGGTTA
>JBBTVU010000072.1:0-4270 GCA_038063115.1 Patescibacteria group bacterium
GAACCATATGCAACTCGTCCATGATAAGATTTTTTATGAATTAGATTTGGAAGAAGATAAATAATTTAGAAAATAAAAAGTATAAAAATTTAATTATGAAATTAAATATAAAAGAAGTAGAAGACGAAAAGCCACAAAAAAAATCTGTGGCAAGGCCCGCGCCAAAACCGATTGCCAAGCCAAAGGCTGAAAAAAAACTATCAAAGAAAGTGGTAGGTTTTTTGCCGATCGGCAAAAAACCTACCAGCGCTGAAAAACCGGTCAAAGAAAATAAGGTTTTGGTTGAAAAGAAAGAGGAGAGAAAAACTGAAATTGTAAAACCCGCCGTTAAAGACTCTGGCGAGGCGAAGGAAGAGCCGAAAATTGAGCCGAAAAAAACAAGGAAAGAAGGCGAATATACTGCCAAAGATATTTATGTTTTAAAGGGTTTAGAGCCCGTCAGAAAAAGGCCGGGAATGTATATTGGTTCAACCGGAATTGACGGTTTACACCACTTGATTTGGGAAGTTGTTGACAACTGCTTAGACGAAGCAATGGCTGGATATGCTAAAAATATTGATGTTGTTTTGTTGCCAAATAACAGAGTAAAGATTTCTGACGACGGCAGGGGCATTCCGGTTGAAAAACACGCCGATACCAAAAAATCAGCCTTGGAGACCGTTATGACAACTTTGCACGCGGGCGGAAAATTCGGCGGCGAGGCTTATAAGGTTTCCGGAGGCTTGCACGGAGTTGGAGTTTCGGTTGTTTGCGCTTTGTCAACCTATATGTTGGCTGAAGTACAAAGAGACGGCGGATTATACCAGCAGGAATATTTTAGGGGAGAACCGAAGTCGGCAGTAAAAAAAGTAGGCGATTCAAAAAAGACAGGAACCATTGTAACTTTTGACGCAGACCCGCAAATTTTTTCAGAAATAAAATACGATCCAAAAAGAATTTTAAATCATTTGCGCCAGCAGGCATATTTGACAAAAGGAGTAAAAATTTATTTTACAGACCAGCGGATAAGAGGGCAAGAATCAAGTTATAATTTTTATTTTGAAGGAGGGGTGGGGTCTTATGTAAAATATTTAGTTTTAGGAAATACTCCGAGGCATTCAAATATTTTTTCGGTAGCCGCAACAAAAGACGATATTTTTGTTGAAGCGGCATTTCAATACACGCAAGAAATGGAATGCACTGAAGAAAGTTTTGCAAACAATATTTATACAGTTGAGGGCGGAACTCATATTTCTGGGTTTAGAACCGCTCTGACAAGGTCATTAAATGATTATGCTCGAAGGGAAGGATTTTTAAAAGAAAAAGATGAAAATTTTTCCGGCGATGATGTTCGTGAAGGCTTGACTGCTGTTGTGTCTGTAAAAATTAAAACTCCGCAATTTGAAGGCCAGACAAAAGCAAAATTAGGAAACCCAGAAGCCAAAAACGCAGTAGAGGCTGCGGTAGCGGAGGGCCTGTCTGATTATTTAGAAAGATATCCGTCTGACGCAAAAGCAGTTGTTGAAAATTGTTTGCTGGCAACCAAAGCAAGATTAGCAGCAAAGGCAGCGCGCCAGACAGTTTTAAGAAAAGGAGCAATAGAGGGTTTGGCGTTGCCCGGAAAATTGGCAGATTGCTTGTCTAGAAATCCGGAAGAATCTGAAATATATATTGTTGAGGGAGATTCTGCCGGCGGTTCGTCAAAGCAGGCAAGAGACAGAAGGTTTCAGGCAATTTTGCCCCTAAGAGGAAAAATTTTGAATGTTGAAAGGGCAAGATTAGACAAAATGCTGGCCTCAAAAGAAATTAAAGCCCTTGTTATTGCCATGGGAACCGGAATTGGCGAAGATTTTGATATTGAAAAATTAAGATACCACAGAATAGTAATTATGACTGATGCCGATGTTGACGGAGCTCACATTAGAACCTTACTTTTAACATTTTTTTATAGATACTTTAAAGCTGTTGTTGAAGCAGGCCATATTTATATTGCTCAACCACCTTTATATAAAATTTCTTTTGGAAAAAACGCGCAGTATGCATATTCAGATGACCAGAAAGATAAAATTATAAAAGAGATAGGAAAAACATCTGTTTCAATTCAGAGATACAAGGGTTTGGGAGAAATGAATCCTGAACAACTTTGGGAAACAACAATGAATCCTGAAAATAGGACGCTTTTACAGGTTGCGGTAGAAGAAGCCCATTTGGCTGATAAAACTTTTGATATTTTAATGGGCGAGGAAGTTGAGCCCAGAAAGAAGTTTATTCAAACTCACGCAAAATCAGTTAAGAGCTTAGACATTTAAGTCGCAACTGCAAAAGACATAGTGCTATTGACACTGGTCTTTTTATATGCTATAATTAATATATGTTCTTAAGAGTTCCCCCCCCCGTTGTGAAGAGGAGTTCGCCGATGCAACAGATTGGAATCAAGCGTCTGAAAAAGGTTGAAGACGAATGCGGTAAAGAGGTCAATGAGATCCTCTTCCATATCCATTCGTCAGGCGCCGGACATCTCGACAGTCTGCGTGAACTTCAGGTAATTGTAGAAGCTCACGGCATCTCGCGGGGCGATTTCGCCACGCTAGTTGAGGCCAAGAAAGACGCGCAAAAACGCGTCAACACCGATGAACCAGTACCGCCCTTCGAAGTAATGGCTCAGCAACTCGGGATGACTGTTGAACAGTATTTTGGCTGGCTCGACAGGCAGGCCAAGATATTTGATAATCTGCGAGCTGTAGACGAAGAAGACGACTTTCGTCAAGCTCGTCAGCAGTCGCTCTTCCCGGCTCCGTGGGAAGACGAGGACGACCTTTTGCAAGACATGCAAGAGGACGGCGGTCAAACGGGTGACTAAGCGGATCTAATCGGGTTATACGTTCGCGCCCGAGGGGATTCGCAGGTCCCTGCGCAAATGCTAGAGCATTCGCACAGGGGCTTTTTTCTTGTGAGCATTGCAAGGCCCGTCCTTGCAATTGGAATGCATCCGGGTGAAAACCGCCATATGTGTGTGTACATTACCACAGGCTCTTGACTTTAAGATTGGCATCGGCTATTATAAGAGTAGATGGCCGCCACGGCCATTTTAAAAACCAAAAAAATGAATATTACACAAAAAATAAATATATTTTTTAAAGAAGTCTGGGTTGAAATGAAAAGAGTCAACTGGCTTTCAAACAAAGATGTTTTAAGATACACTTTAATTGTTTTAGCTGTTACTGTAATTGTAGCTGCTTTTTTAGGCGGATTAGACTTTATATTTACGGAAATAATTAAGAAGTTCGTTTTTTAAGTTATGCCAAAACAAGTTATAGAACAGGAAAAAAATTGGTATGTAATTCATACTTATTCAGGATATGAAGATGCGGTTGCAAAAAACCTCAAACAGAGAATTGAGTCTCTTGGCATGGAAGACAAGATTTTTAATGTAATTGTTCCAAAAGAAAAAAAGATCAAAATAAAAAATGGAAAAAGAAAAACAATTGAAGAAAAAATTTATCCAGGCTATGTACTGGTTGAAATGATAGTTACCGATGCCTCGTGGTATGTGGTTAGAAACACTCCAAGAGTTACAGGATTTTTAGGAGCAGGGACAACACCAATTCCGGTTTCAAAACACGACATAGACGACTTAATGAAAAGAATGGAAGTTGGCGAGCCAGAATTTACAATTGATTTTGAAGTGGGAGCCGCGGTCAAAATAACAGACGGCCCGTTCAAGGGTTTTGAGGGTAGGGTTTCTGAAATTGACCAAGCTCGGGGAAAAATTAAAGTGCTGGTTAATATGTTTGGAAGAGACACCCCCGTAGAATTGGACTCTCTGCAGATTAAAAAATTAAGCTAAATTAAATCCGAAGCACGAAATCTGATTGAGCCCGCAGGCTCTCCGCGTAGCGTTCAATCCGAAACAAATCATAATTTTCGAATTTTGAAATTCGAATTTCGAGTTTCTTTTACAAAGTAAAAAGCATTATATCGCTGCGCTAAATTTAAAAAATTTATGGCAAAAGAAATAAAAACTATCGTAAAAATACAAATTCCAGCTGGAAAAGCAACTCCAGCCCCTCCAATTGGACCGGCATTGGCCCAGCACGGTTTGAATATTGCAGAATTCTGTCAAAAGTTTAACGCTGCTACTCAAGCAATGGCTGGCTACACAATTCCGGCAGAAGTTACAATTTTTAAAGACAGATCTTATACTTTTAAGTTGAAAACTCCTTTGGCCGCCGAATTAATAAAAAAGGCAATTGGAATTTCAAGAATGCAGACCGTGTGATCATTGACGCCA
>JBBTVU010000073.1:0-2968 GCA_038063115.1 Patescibacteria group bacterium
TTATTTTTAATTATTTTTTTTATTAAATCCGACCTTTTTAGATTTCTAACTTCATTTGAAACTTTTTTTGCAGAACTTCTCCATATTTTTGCAAAAGATTTTAAAACCTTGTTTTGCTGATTCGGAGTAACCGCGCATCCGAATGCAACGCCGGCCAAAAGCGACAATAAAATTTTTTCTTTTAGATCAGAATCTAGTTTCATTTTTCATATTTATTTAATTATTTAATTTTAGTATTTATAATCATTTATTTAATTATACATCTTTTTTTGCCTTACGACAATTTTTTGACGATCGTCAAAAATTGGACTGTAGACTATAATTTCAGAAAAAATTTTGCAAAAATTTTTGCAAAAAAACCGCGAGATTTCCCGCGGAAGCAACCTTAGCCGTTGCTCAAAGCCTTATCGATGCAAGTACTAACCGGCCATGGGTTCGCTCTTCCGAACCACCCGCCCCTTTCGTCCGTGCTCCGATTCAGATAGGACGGAGTAAGTCAACAATTTGACTCCTTTCTCGCGAACCCCAGTCTTATTCTCAGCGACCAGAGCCAGTTCATGTTTCCAACCAATGAAGATCCTCTCAAATCTGTCTCGAACTTCCTCATCAGGCATGAGGGCGATGTCTTCAAAAGTCAGAAACGTCTTCTCATCCATGAGAATCATCAAAGCAATAAGCTTCGTGCGGTCAGTGATACAATGCGACGTAAAAACTGAAAAATTCCGGATTCTTGAAATTTTACAGTCCTTGCATTCACAACTCCAAGGCTCGCCCCTTAGAAAGGCCGTGACAAAATGTATCACAGCTATGTGAACTCCTTCCACCCGAAAAACCTCCAATTTACGCGGCGCCATAAACATCTCCTTTCAGATTTTGTCTGCCTTGCGAAATGTTCGGCAGGGTTTGTGCTACATAATTTTATCTTAACATATTTATATACTCATGTCAAGGCTTTTCTGCTATGTTTAAAGGTGGTAAGATTATAAAACATATAAAAATTAAACATTAAAACAATGGAAAATATAGAACAAATACGTCATTCCCTATCGCATATAATGGCACTGGCGGTTTTGGAGTTTTGGCCTAAAACAAAATTAGGAATGGGCCCGGCAATTGAAAATGGTTTTTATTACGACTTTCAGTTCACAAAACCATTAGAGCCAACTGATTTAAAAAAAATCGAAGCAAAAATGCAGGAGCTCATTTTGCAAGACCAAAAATTTGTTAAAAAAAATATTACAAAACTGGCTGCAAAAAAAAAATTCAAAGACCAACCGTATAAACTTGAACTAATAAAAGAGCTTCCCGGAAAAACCGTAAGCATATACACTAATGGTAGTTTTACAGATTTGTGCAAAGGGCCTCACGTGAAATTCACAAAAGAAATAAACCCAAAAGCTTTCGAGCTGACAAAAATTGCGGGAGCCTACTGGAAAGGAAATGAAAAAAATAAAATGCTAACCCGCATTTACGGTTTTGCATTTGCAACAGAAAAAGAACTGCAAGATTATGTAAAAATGCAAGAAGAGGCAGAAAAACGCGACCACAGAAAGTTAAACGAAAAATTAAATCTTTATCAAATATCAGAAGAAATAGGACTGGGATTAGTTACGCTTTTACCCAACGGAGCGATAATTGCCGATGAGTTAGAAAATTGGGCAAAAGAAACAGAAGAAAAACAAGGCTATGTTAGGGTTTACACTCCGCACATCGCATCTGAAAAAGCTTTCAAAATTTCTGGCCATGTTCCCTACTACGCAGAAAGCATGTATCCTCCAATGAGAATGGCGGAGAAAAAAGTGGGTGAAAATGATGTTTATTACATAAAACCAATGAATTGCGCCGGACATCACATGGTTTATAAATCGAAACCAAGGAGTTATAAAGAGTTGCCGTTGAGAATTGCCGAATACGGGGCGGTTTATCGTTTTGAGCAGTCCGGTGAATTATACGGAATGATGAGGGTGAGAGGCCCGATCCATCAAAATGACGCTCATATTTTTTGCACGGAAGAACAGGCGGAGGAGGAGTTCCAAAAAGTAATGGATTTACATAAATACTATTACGAGACACTGGGATTAAACGAAAAAAATTATTTTCTGTCTTTTGCAATACGGGATCCAAAAAGTAAAAAATACGTTGGGGATAAAAAAATGTGGGACAAAGCAGAAAAAATTGCTTTAAAATTTATTAAAAAAACCAATATCCCCTATAAAGTCGAAGCTGGCAGCGCGGCTTTTTACGGGCCAAAAATTGATTTCAATATAAAAACTGTAACAGGAAAAGTTTTTTCTGCGTCGACCAATCAATTGGATTTCCAACTGCCAAAAGCTTTTGGATTAAAATATATAGACAAAGACGGAAAAGAAAAAATTCCGGTTTGCATTCACAGAGCTCCACTTGGCGCCCATGTGAGATTTATTGCTTTTTTGACAGAGCATTATGCAGGAAATTTTCCTGTGTGGTTAGCTCCTGTGCAGGTCGCGGTAATTCCAATATCTGAAAAACATGACCAGTATGCTAGTGAAATTACAAAACAGTTAAAAGAATATAATGTGCGAGTTGAACTAAAAAATGAAAATGAAACCTTAGGTAAAAAAATACGCGAGGCTGAAATGCAAAAAATTCCCTACCTTTTAATTGTTGGCGATAAAGAAGTTGAGGCAAAAACCGTATCTGTAAGAGAAAGAGGCAAAGGAGATATTGGAGCACGGCCAATAAACAGTTTCTTAGACAAAATAAAGCAAGAAATTATTTCTAAAAAATGATACAGGAATTATCGAACGAAACAAAAAAATTAATAAGAAAATATAAATTTTGGCAGCAATCGGAGCTTCCGAAACAAGGTGTATCAACAATACATGTTGACGAGGTTGCCCTAAGGGTTGCTGCTTTTTATGAACAGATAAGAACTATCGTTGACTGGAAAGAAGAGCATCTAATGCGCAGGGCGGCTGTTATTAGAAAA
>JBBTVU010000074.1:0-1901 GCA_038063115.1 Patescibacteria group bacterium
AAACAGAAAAGGAATTTTTATTTATTGATTCTGACAAAAAAGAGGCTATGTATTTTGTAGGGTTAGCGTCAAATAGTCCGATTTTTGAAATTAAATCAGGCTCATATCTTACAGATGTTTCTGAGTTCGCTTTCAAGCAAAAAGATTATGATATAAAATTTCTGAAAAACAGTCTGGAAGAAAAAGATTATGATATAAAATTTCTGAAAAACAGTCTGGAAGAAAAAGACGATAAAATAATAAACCTTCAGAACAGTCTGGAAGAAAAAGGTGAAAATCTTAGGCAAATCCAAGAAACTTATGTCTGGAGGGTTTATGCTAAATTTTGGAATTTGATAAATAAAATTGTGCCTGTCGGCACGAAAAGGAGAATTGTTGCAAGAAGTTTGATTTCAGTGTTTAAAAAAAACAGAATTTCTAAGGCCGAATTTGAATCGTTCCTTTCAAACCCAAATAGCATCCTTGAATTTCCTGCTGTCTCCCAGCCGAAGGCTTCCATAATAATAGTTGTTTTAAACAACGCGCAACTCACGTTTAAATGTCTGAAATCAATAAAAAAGCAAACAAATTTACCCTATGAAATTATTATTGTTGACAACAATTCAGACAAAGAAACTAAAATTTTTTTGAGCCGCGTAAAAGGCGCTAAAATAATAACTAATTCTGAAAACCAAGGATTTGCTAAAGCCTGTAACCAAGGCGCAAAAATAGCGTTGGGAGAGTATATTGTTTTATTGAACAACGACACGGAAGTTTTGGAAAATTGGCTTTTAGAACTTGTTCAAACAGCAGAAAAAGATAAAAAATGCGGAGCTGTTGGGGCTAAACTTTTGTTCAACAATGAAAAACTTCAGGAATCGGGATGCATCATATGGAAAGACGGCTCAACGCTGGGCTATGGCAGAAACGATGACCCCTTAAAGCAGGAATATTCTTATTTAAGAGAGGTTGATTACTGTTCGGGGGCGTGTTTGTTAATAAGGGCAGATATATTTAAAATGCTGGACGGTTTTGATGAAAAGTTCAGCCCGGTCTATTATGAAGAGGTTGATTTTTGCATGAGCCTTAAAAAAGCGGGTTTTAAAATTATTTATCAGCCAGCGGCAAAAGTTTTGCACCGCGAAGGCAGAAGTTCGCTGCCCGAGCAAGTTTCTGAATGGACAGTTAAAAACCGCAAAAAATTTATTGAAAAATGGTCTGAAGAGCTAAAGAATTATTATTCCTTTTCCCAAAAAAATATCTTGCTTGGCAGAGACAAGAAGTCGGGGCTGAAAATTTTATTTATTGACGACCGAATTCCCGCGCCATTTTTGGGATCCGGATATCCGAGAACTTTTTCGTTACTTAAAATTTTATCTGAAACCGAACACAAAATTACCTTTTTTCCTTTGCAAAATCAGGAATATGTTAAATTTTACACCTCGTGCCTGCAAAATATGGGAATTGAAGTTTTGTACAACGGCGGCGGAAAAAAAATTGATTTAGAGGGTTTTTTAAAAAACCGGCAAAACTATTATGATGCAATATGGATAAGCCGGCCGCATAATTTTAAAGAAGCGTTGCCTGAGATAAAAGCGGTTTGCCCGGATGTTAAAATTATATACGACGTAGAATCTCTGTTTTTTGAAAGAGAAATTATTAAAAATTACGTTAACGGAATTTGCCTTCCAGAAAAAGAAAAAGAAAAAATGATTTATGAAGAGATTTTTTTAATGGAAAAGGCCGACATGGCAATTGCGGTTTCTGAGCAGGTAAGAGAAAAAATTATAAAAAGAGGAATTAAAAACGCGGCAGTTATCGGGCACCCATTAACTTTAAGTTTAGCAAAGAAAAGTTTTTTTCAGAGGCGCGACATTCTGTTTGCAGGTAGTATGGCAGATCCGGAAAGCCCCAACAAAGAT
>JBBTVU010000075.1:0-14967 GCA_038063115.1 Patescibacteria group bacterium
ATGACATTATAAAACATCATTATTCGAAAAAATATATTATCCAAGTCCATTCTTTTTATCATTCTTCCATTCTCCACGATATTCTTCCTACTGTAAATGATAATGGAATATTCCGAATCCTTCTTTTTAATTTTGAAAGAAGTTTTAAACGCGAGAGCAAGTGGTGGTACGCGTTTTGGTCAAAAAAAACAACATCCTGTAAGATGCCGTCTAATCTTATTCTTAATCTTGCGTTTGAATCCTGCGGTTCAATGTGGATATCTGAAGCCTCTAATTTTATAGCTCCAAATAAAATTACATCCAAAAGTTTTGTAGTGTCTCCGGCCATGTGTTCTCTGATTTTTGCTTCAAAAGTGGCAATGCTTTTTACCCCTTTTTCAACTTCCAAGATAACCTCTGGAGAAATTGTTACCGATCCTAATAATTTTTTTGAGGTTGTTTCCATAAATTTTCTTTTATAATTTTTAAGTCAGCTCCTCTTTTCATTAATAAACTGGCCGTTTCAAAAGTTTCCGGAGTCACCTTTGAGTTTCCAAAGTTTTCTGTAAAAGCTGTAATTCCTGCTAAAAAACACGTTGCAGCCTCTTTTTTAATTGACTCAGTATGTGTTTTTACCAAACCTAAAGCCGTTTCGGCCAAAGAGGAGTTTCTTATTAAGTTTATTTTACCAAAGTTTTCATTTTCTTGCACGCCCTCGCCAAGCGAAGCCGAAGTGTCAATGTTTAAAATAGGAGAATCAAGTAAAAACCCAAAAGAGTCCATTTTTTTAGCCATATGGTCTTTAAAATCTTTTATTCCTAAAGTTATTATAAGATCTGGTTTTGTATCAGAAAAATAAAAAAAGATATTTTCCTTTTTTATAATACCCTTATTTAAAGTTAAATGGATTTTTAACCCCTGCTCGTCTTTGTCATAAAAAATTTGGGAAACATCAGCTACCTTATTTGGAATTGAAATGACAAAGTTTTTTGGATAAGAAATAAAATCTAATGAGGGAATTAAAAATTTCAAATTTTCTGGAAGGGTTTCATCTATAACTATATTTACATTTTTGTTTAATTCTTTTAAAGTATAAAAAAGAGCCAAAGCGGTGGCCACGCTGTCTGGCCCTTCATTCCCATTAGGAATAATGTAAATATTTTTAGAGCCGTTTATAAGTTGTTGTGCCTCGCCCGTAAGGCTATGGCCGAGGGCTTGTTCTAAGTTTTCCATTTTTAGCGTAGCGATATAGTTAAATTTTAGAATTACTATACCCTATTCGATTTTGTTTTTTTAGTCAACTTATTTTATTAACAGCCGGGACATTATGCAAAAATTTGTCACAAAAAGCGCAGAAGAAACGCAAAAACTTGGCAAAAATTTCGCCAAGTCAATTTTATCCAGCGCGCATTATAATATGCGATCGCATATTTCAATGCGTGAAAAAAGTGCGACGGTTGTTTGCTTGAGGGGAGATCTGGGTGGGGGAAAAACCACTTTTTTGCAGGGTTTTGCAAAAGGCTTGCAAATTAAAGAAAAAATTTTAAGCCCCACATTTGTAATAATGAAGCATTTTGCCAATTTTTATCATTTTGATTGCTACCGCATAAACAAGCCCGAAGAAATTTTAGAATTAGGTTTTAAAAAAATAATTTTAGACCCAAAAAACATTGTGGCAATTGAATGGCCCGAAAAAATTGGTAAACTTTTGCCCAAAAATTCCATAAAAATAAAATTCAAAGTTATTGACGAGAAAACCAGAGAGTTGACTTTCAAAAAATAATGTGATAATATTTTGATGGTTTATCAAATCAAGAAGAAAGGAGATGCGTATGTCGTTCGTTAACAAAGAGCTTGAGTTTAACGAGTTTATAAGGCGGTTGCACCAAAGAATTCAGAGAGGAGGCAATGTTGCCGCTTTAATATTCTTTGAGTGTTTTCTGCAGGAGGAGTTGCCGAGGGAGTTAAAGCGTCAGGCGGCTGTCCCTGATTGGGACGGCCGTACGGTAAACGCTGGAGACTTCGATGCCATTTATCCAATGGCCGCCAACATTCTCCACGATGCCGCTTCAAGGAGCCATAGCGAATGTCATCCAGACATTTTTACAGAAGCCAGCGTAGTCTCTTCGGCTTTCCGTGACGAGCTTAATGAATTGTTTCAATGTTCGGGTAACGATGTCTTTGATCTCATCCCCATCAAATCATATACGGAGATGGCAGTTGAAGCTGGGCTGGTAAAGCTCACTCTCGGACCGGATGGCCAAATGATGGTCTCTCTAAGCAAAGAGGGAGAAAGAGTTGCCCGCGAGGTTGAGCAAGAAATTAAGGAGGCGGGGAAGTAAATCTTTGTGCAGATGGTCCCAGTGTGAAATATCACGGGACTTTTTTTGCGTAAAAATTTTGATACTAAAAATTGTAAAGCTTTGTAAAAGTTGGTATTGCCGTAAATTCACCATGTTAACATATGTAAAATAATTTAAAATTACTGGAACTTGTTTTATTGCAAAAATAGTTTTAACATAAAATATGAAAAGAAAAAGGGCAAAAAAAGAAAAATACGAATATGAGTTACGAGAAGCTATGAAAGCAATTTCGGCTGGAGAAAAAGATTTACGAGAAGGCAGAACTAAATCTTCAAAAGAATTTTTTAGTAAATTAGTAAAACAGGGGCTAAAAGAATATCAGAAAGGAGAATGTAAAACTATAAAATCTCTCTCAGACTTGGATTAACTCAAAAAAATCCCCGAGAAATTTTCCAGCTTTTTATGGAAAAAAGATTAATTATTATAGATTCTAATGCGCTGTTGCATCGGGCGTTTCACGCGCTTCCGCCGCTGACAAATAAAAAAGGTCAGCCGACGGGGGCTGTTTACGGATATTTGCTGACTTTATTTAAGGCAATAAAAGATTTAAAAGCAGATTATATGTTATATGTTGTTGCAACCTTTGATACAAAAGCAAAAACTTTCAGGCATGAGGACTATAAAGAATATAAGGCGCATAGAGTTGCCACGCCAGACGGAATAGTTACGCAAATACCAATGGCAAAAGAAATCTTGGAAGCTTTTAAAATTCCAGTGTTTGCAAAAGACGGTTTTGAAGCAGATGATTTAATTGCCACAATTGCCATAACGGCTGCAAAAAAAGATAATTTGGAAGTTTATATTTTAAGCGGAGATTTGGATAATTTACAGCTTGTTTCAGATAAAATAAAGGTTTATACTTTAGGTAAGGGGATAAAAGATACGATTATATATGATAGGGGCAAAGTTATAGAGCGTTTTGGAGTAACGCCAGAACAAATGAACGATTTTAAAGCTCTAACCGGAGACCCTTCAGACAATATACCGGGAGTCCCGGGGATTGGCAAAAAAACAGCGGCAGAAATTATACAAAAATACGGAAGCATAAAAAATTTGTATGACGAGCTTTCAACGGATACAGCTGTTTTAAAACCAAAAGTGAAAGAAGCTTTAAAAGCCAATAAAGAAAGCGCATTTTTATCACAGCATTTAGTAGAAACAAAAAAAGACGTTGATATAGAATTTATTTTAGAGGATTGCAGTTTTGGAAAATTTAATTTAAATGAGGCCGAAAAAAAATTAATTGATTTAGAGTTTAACTCTCTAATAGAAAGATGCCAAGCGTTATATCAAAAATAGCTTTTCCAATAATTCTTACAGGACTTTTTGTAATAACCGTTTTTATTGCATTAGACTATGGCAGACTAGACACTAATTTTTATATAGTTTTTTCGATTGTTGTTGTGTACGTATTTTTATTTGGTTTTGCCGTTGGTCAGAATTTTGTTTCTCCTTTAAAAAAAATATTGCAAAGAGCAGAAGAATTAACAAGGGGAAATTTATCATCAAGGGTTTATTTAGAATCAAAAGATGAATTGGGCGAGCTGGCAAAAGTTTTTAACGAACTAGCTGATAAACTTGAGGAAAACAAATCTACTATTGAAGCCACAGAAAGAGGAGTTGATATAAAAGTAAAGGCGAGAACAGAAGCATTAGAAGAGACAATAACAGCTTTGGAGCAAAAAGTTAAAAACAGGTCATTAGAGCTTGAAAAAATGATAAATGATTCTAAAAAACTTAAAGAAGAAATTAACGGCATTAAAGAGGGCGCGAGTAACAGGTCAAAGAAAAAATTATTCGAGACGGCTCAGGAAGATAAACAAATTTAAAATTATGCCAGAACTGCCAGAAGTTCAAACAACCGTAAACGGGTTAAATAAAAAGGTCCTAAACAGGGCCTTTGTTGATGTGTGGTCAGATTGGAAAAAAACAGTTAAAAGGCCAAAAAGTTTTGAAGATTTTAAAAAAGAATTAAAAAATAAAAAAATTAAAAAAATATGGCGCAGGGCAAAAAATGTTATTTTTGATTTATCAGATGGACCCGCCCTGAGCGGAGCCGAAGGGTACTCTCTTTTGGTGCACCAAAAAATGACAGGCCATTTGCTAGTTGGAGAGTGGAAGAAAGTAGATAATAAATGGAAGCCAGTAGATATAAAAAGTCCATTGAATGATCCATATAATAGATTTCTGCATTTAATATTCTTTTTAGATAATAATTTAATGATTGCGCTTTCTGACGCCAGAAAATTTGCTAAGGTTGAGTTATGGAAATCAGAAGAGCTAAAAAAAGAGCTAGACAAATTAGGGCCGGAACCCTTGGATAAAAGTTTTACTTTTGAAAAATTCAAAGAAGTTTTAAAAGGAAAAACTGGTCGTGTGAAGCAGATTATAATGAATCCCGAAATAATTGCAGGTATAGGAAATATTTATGCTTCAGAAGCTTTGTGGCACGCAAAAATACATCCCGAAAAAAGTGTTGCAAAATTAAGCGAAAAAGAGCTAAAATCTTTATACGAGGCAATAAAAAAAGTTTTGGAACTTGGAGTAAAGCTTGGCGGAGAGAGCTTTTCAGATTATAGAAAACCAGATGGAACAAAAGGAGATTTTGACACAGAAAGAAAAGCATATAGAAGAGAAGGCCAAAAATGCAATCGCTGCGGAAATAAAATTAAAAGAATAAAATTTGGTCAGCGTTCGGCATTCTTCTGCCCTGCCTGCCAAAAATTGTAAAAATTGGGGGACTTCCGATGTCCCTCAATAATAGATATGCCAAAAAGAAAAGAACAATTCACGACAGGAGAAACTTACCATATTGTTATGCGTGCACTTGATAATAATTTAATTTTTAAAGACATAAATGATTATTTTAGGGGTATTTTTTCAATATACGAATTTAACAATGCAGATTCTGTTGAAATATGGAAGCGCAGAAGAGACCGTATTGTTGAGAAAAAAAGAGAAAAATCGGGGGACATCGGAAGTCCCCCGATTTTAGATGGAAGAGATAAGCTCGTAGAAATTTTAGCATTTTGTTTTATGCCGAATCATATCCACCTGATTTTAAAACAGATTAAAGATGGCGGCATATCAAAATTTATGCAGAAAACCGGAATCGGATTGGGCAAATATTTTAATAGAAAATATGAACGTAAAGGTCATGTATTTCAGGATGCATTCAAGTCGGTTTATTTAGAAAGCGACAATCAATTTATGGCGACTGTTTCTTATGTTTTTACAAATCCCATTGCGTTAATCGAGCCAGGTTGGAAAGAATTGGGAATTAGAAACCACTCTACGCAGGAAGTAATAAAATTTTTAGAAGGATATAAGTGGTCAAGTTATCAAGATTGCATTGGAATAGAAAATTTTCCTTCTGTGACAGAAAGAGATTTTTTGTTGGAAATGATGAATGGAACAAATGGTTTAAAACAAATTGTAAGTGAATGGGTAGAACGCAAAAAAGATATTGCAAAATATGCAAATTTATTTTTAGAATAAACTGATCGAAGTCGGGCTTCGATCGAAGTTATGATTTATTTTTTGTACGGGGAGGATTCTTACAGGTCCCAAAAAAAGTTGGAGGAAATTATTGCGCATTACAAAGAAGCTCATAAGTCTGGGTTAAATTTGATTGTGTCAGACGTAAAAGAGCATAAAAATAGCTTCGAAGATTTTTATAGCAATCTTAGAGTTAATTCAATGTTTGCTGAAAAAAAACTTATAATCCTGAAAAATATTTTTCAGGATAAAGATTTTCAAGAAGAGTTTTTAAAAGAAATAAAAAGTTTAGAAGGTCTAAAAAATATTATTATTGTCTTTGAAAAAGATTCCGTTGATGAAAGAAACAAGCTTTTTAAAACTTTAAAAAAAGTAGCAAAATTTCAGAAATTTAATTTATTAGCCGGCGGGTCGCTTTTAGCCTGGCTGGATAGAGAACTTGAAAATTGTAAAGCAAAGATTGATCCTATGGCAAAGAACGCGTTTTTGAATTGTACAGGAAATAACCTTTGGTTGGCCAGCAATGAAATTAAAAAAATGGCCGATTTTAAGGCTGGCAAATTGATAAAAAAAGAAGATGTTGAGTTAATGATGCGTCCAAAAATTGAAAACGATATATTTAAAACAATTGACGCTTTAGCCTCAAAAAATAAAAAACAGGCGCTGGCCTTATTACACAAACATTTAGACAGCGGAGATAGCGCGCTTTATTTACTTTCTATGATTGCATACCAATTTAGAAATTTTTTAATTATAAAAGAGCTTATTGAAAAAGGAAGCCCTTATGCAAATATCGCAAAAAAAAGCGGATTGCATCCTTTTGTAATTAAAAAAAATTATTATCTTTGTAATCAATTTTCTTTGCCGCAACTAAAAAAAATCTACCAAAAGATTTTTCTGATAGATTCAAGCATCAAAACAGGAAAGGTTGATGCTGAAACTGCGCTGGATTTGTTGATATCGGAAATATAGTTATTTTGAAGACCTTGCTACGAGTTTTGTCAGCCTAGATTTTTTTCTTGAGGCTGCATTTTTTTTAATCACGCCAACCTTTGCAGCTTTGTCTAAAGCTTCATATAATTTTGGCAGCACAGCTTCTGCCTCTTTAGTTTTTTTTGCTAAAACTAAAGATCGCGTCTCCTTAACGAGATTTTTTATTTTATTGCTGTAAATTAAATTGTGGGCTTTTCGCCTGATATTCTGGCGTAGAGCTTTTTTAGCTGATTTTGTGATTGCCATATGCTTTAATATAAGATTTTTAAGTATGTATATATAAGGTAGCACACAATTTAAACTTTTGCAATAGCCGCAATCTCGTGATATATTACAAAAACAGTCAGCACCTTAACATCAAGCCAGCTTTTAGCTGGGAAAATATGGGAGAGAACGAATGAATATATTGTTAGTTTATCCAGAATTTTTGGATACTTTTTGGAGTTGGAAAAAAAATGTGAAGTTTGTGGGTAAAAAAGCCGCGTTTCCGCCACCCGGATTGCTTCTGATAGCTAGAATGCTGCCCGAGTCTTGGAATTTAAAGCTGGTTGATTTGAATGTCAACCAGCTTGAAAATAAAGACATTGAGTGGGCAGACAAGGTTTTTATAAGTGCCATGATTACACAAAAAGATTCTACTAACGAAATTATAGCCCAATGCAAAAAATTGAGCCGTCCAGTAGTTCTCGGCGGTCCAATTTTTGAAATTGGGAGCGATAAATTTCTTGATGCAGGGTGTTTTTTTATCGGAGAAGCAGAAGATATAATTTGTGAATTTTTAGAAGATGTAAACAATGGCGCACAAAAGAGAATTTACAAGGGAAATGGGTTTCCCGATTTAGTCAATTCTAAAACTTCAATGTGGAGCTTAATCGACCACCGTGATTACGCTTCAATGATAATGCAAATTGGCAGAGGGTGTCCGTACGGTTGCACATTTTGTAATGTTGCAGGTATAAACGGCCGTGTTCCTCGGCTAAGGCCAGAGCGCGTATTTTTTGCCGAGTTAGAAGAGTTATACGAGACAGGATTTCGCGGAGCAATCTTACTTGCCGATGACAATGTTATTGGTAATAAAGCAAAAGCACTGGTAATTTTGTCTCAGCTTGTAAATTGGCAAAAAGAGCATAACTATCCGTTTGAATTTACTGCGGAGTTTCCTATAACTCTTGCGGACGATCCCGAGCTTATGGATGTTTTAGTCGTCGCCGGGTTCAGAAAAGTTTTTTTGGGTTTAGAAACGCCCAATAGAGCCTCTCTTCTTGAATGTGGCAAACTGCAAAATGCCAATCGCGATATGGTAGCTTGCGTTAGAAAAATTCAAGAGCACGGATTGATTCCAATGTCGGGGTTTATTGTCGGGTTTGACAGTGACTCGCCAGACAATTTTGACAACCAGATGATTAATTTTATCCAAGAAACAGGAATTGTCATTGCTATGGTCGGGGTTTTACAGGCCCCGCCGGGGAGCAAGCTATATGTAAAACTTGAAATAGAAGGCAGGCTGTTAAATGCCGCCTCTGGAAACAATACCGATTGCGAGCCCAATTTTGCGCCCAAAATGCCAAAAGAAAGGCTCATTCAGGGTTATAAGCGGATCATTAAAACCATTTATTCGCCTAATAAGTATTACGAAAGGATTCGTAAATTTTTGGAGAATTATAATCCATCAGGCCGTCCAAAGAAAAAATTTAGCATGTCCGATTTTAAGGCGCTTATGATGGCAAATCTATGGATAGGGTTGCTTGGCGGCCTAAAGGTCAGCTATTATTACTGGAAGTCTCTGTTTTATGTTATTTTTTCCAAAAAACGGCGGGCGTTTGCTGATGTTGTAGCTCTGCATATTTACGGAGCGCACCTCAGAGAAATTGCTAAAGGCATTAGAGATTCATAACTCTTTTGTATGGGACGAGTGATCGTCCTTTTTATTTAGTTTGATTCTTTATTTTGCAAATGGTAAAATAAAGAATATAAATTTTATTTTTTAAAAATGGGAGAAACAATAGCAGGACCCGGCTGGGAAGATTCTATTAAACAAGAAGCAGAACCGCCGGAGCTTCCAGATCAAACACAAGAACTTAAAAAACCGGAACGCCCGGGTTATGATTTTTTAATCTCCAAAGACGGATCAAAAGAATTTAGAATGGGACAGAAAATAATTTATAAAGACAAAGGGGGAAAAATAATTGAGGGCGTCATTATTAATTATGAGCGGGGCAAAAACAAAAAAATAACCGAAGTAAAAGTTCAAGGAGAGGGATTAAAAAAACCGCGAACAATATCAAAAAAAGATTTTATAAAATGGCAGGGGTTGGGCGAAGTTGCAGGGGCGCAAATTGTACCGGAAAGTCCAGAAACTATTGTTTGGGGAGCGGAAGATGAGACATTAGTAGAAGAACAAGAAACGCAACAGGAAACAGAAAGCGCTCCGGAAATTATAAAAGGTTTGGCCGAGAAAAAAAAGAAAATTGAACTAGATCTTTCAAAAGCAATAGATGAAGAAACAAAAAAAATATTATTAGAAGAAAAAAGAGCTATATCAGATGCAATTATAGAAGTTGCCAGCGAGAGAGACGGCAGAGATATTAAAGAGGATTTGAAAGTAGAAGAGCAAAGGCAATTTGAAATAACTTTGGCATCAATGGGTAAAACAGAAGAAGACCATAAAAGAGCTGTTAGAGATAAATATTATAATGAAATAATACAAAGTAGTAGTCTTCCCGAGGAGCAAAAAAAAGAGATAATTAAAAGTGGTGAAATGATTGTGGGCCCTTTTTATAGGCAAATAATTTTAGGTAGGGAAGATGTTGCCACTTGTATTATGGCTGGCGTAGATCCTTTAAAAATAAAACACGCCGGCTTTTTGGGTCTTTCTAAAAAAATCAGGGGAATTTTTATTAAAAATGAAAAAGGAGAGGAAGAAGAAAAGGAGGCTGCAGACATAAACAAATTTAATGAATATCTTATAACAACAACAGGAAGGGCAATTATGGAAAAAGAAATTAAGCAAAGAATAGAGCAAAGAAAAAAACAAATTATAGAAGAAACGGAAATAGCTTATTTTGCCAGAGAGAGAATAGTGCAAAAAATATTAAATTCTTTGCCGCAGCCCGAAATTCAACCAGCCCCCGCTCTTGATGGCGAAGATACTATGCCACCTGTTGAAAAAATAGAAAAGCCAGTGGAGGAAATTGAAGAACATAAAACAGTATTTAATTATTTTACTGACATAAATAATAGTCTCTGGAAAAAATATAGAGAAGGGAAAGAAACCTACAAAGGCGCTCAAGGAGTTTATGGACGGGAAAAATTAGAAGAGGGAATTTCAAAAACAGCAGAAATACTAAAAGATTTAGAAGCTGGCAGAACAGACAGCGCCAGAGATCAGCTTGAAAAAATGATAATAAGGAGCGAAAAATTTGCCGCAAAAGCGCATAGCGAAAATGATAAAAAAAGATTAAAAATTTTATCTGAAAAACAAGAAGAATTAAAAGGTTATCTTGATGTTTTAAATACACAAGAGTCAAAAGAACAAAGTTTGCCAACAAATATTAGAAAGAGAGGAATAATTTCAAGAAGCCCACAATTAGAAGAATCAGAAGTTTTGACACAGGAAAGACCGGTAATAGCGCAAGAGCCTGTTGTTGAAATAGAACAAATTGAATCTGAAACTGATACCGGCATACAGGCAGCAAGATTTAGAAAAGAGGTTGGCGGAGAGCCACAAGTTTTAGAAGATAAAAATGAACAACAAGAAGCTGTCGCTATGCCCAATTTGCCACCGGTTCCTGCGCCGAATAGAGGAGAAAAATCAATTAAAGCAGAAGAAAAAAAGAACGAGGTTTTAACAGAAACCGATAAAATTTTAGAGGAAATAAAAAAAGTTAGAGAAGAATGACATCATGTGTGGCATCCTGTGACCGAAGACGAAGAAACGGCTTTTAGAAAAAAAATAGCAGAGTTAGAAGGTAAACTTATTGAAACGCGAGAGTCAGAAAAACCGTAATTATTTTTTGTTTAATTTATTTATTAAGTCGCGGAGTTCGGCGGCGCGCTCAAAGTCTAAATTCGATGTCGGACATCTTAAAAACTTACGATGATTTCTTATCTTTCCGGAAAAGTTATTTTAAAGCGGGATAAGTTTATTATATTAGAAGTGGCTGGCGTTGGCTACAAAGTTTTTTTGAACCGCCAAACCCTGTTAAAATTACCAGAAATTAACGGGGATGTAAATCTCTTTTGTTTTCAAAATGTAAAAGAAGACGCGCTGGATTTATACGGATTTTTGTCTTATGATGAATTAGATTTTTTCGAAGTTTTAAACGATATACATGGCGTAGGGCCCAAGGCCGCTTTGGAAATTTCTGTTTTGGGACCCTTGGAAAAAATTAAAGATAAAATTTTGGCGCAAGACGAAAAAATATTTGCAGGAATTCCGGGTATTGGGGCAAAAAGAGCTTCATCTATTATACTAGAGCTTACCGGAAAAATTATTGGTCCCGCCAAAGCGGGATCCCGCTTTGGCGGGACGGATGAAGCAGAAAACGCGCTGGTCCAGCTTGGCTTTTCACGCCAACAAGCAAAAGACGCCCTTTCTCGTGTTCCCGGTGATATTGTCCCCGAATCCCGCATCAAAATGGCCTTGAAGTTTTTAGGCAAATAAATTATGCTCGAACCGTCTGTATTTCCTTTAGATAGACGTCGGACGTCTATCCAGCTTTATGAGAATTAAAGAAATTATTAAAAAAATTTTAGGCAGAAACCTGCTGGACGCATATCATTATTGTTGGGCGTTTTTCGGAGCAGCAATTTTTGGATTTCCCGGGTATGATAAAAATATAAAAATTATCGGCGTTACCGGCACCAGCGGAAAATCAACAACAACTGATTTGATAACAAGAATTTTAGACAGGTTAGGGAATAAAGTTGCTTCAATCTCAACAATTCGGTTTAAAGTTGCAAACAAAGAATGGGAAAATAAATATAAAATGACAATGCCGGGCCGTTTTGTTATTCAAAAATTTTTGAGGCAGGCAAAAAATGCTGGTTGTAAATATGTTGTTTTGGAAGTTACTTCGGAAGGAATCAGGCAATTCAGGCACAAGTTTATAAATTTTGACACAGCAGTTTTTACAAATATTGGGCAGGAACACTTAGAATCGCACGGAGGGTTTGAAAATTATAGAAATGAGAAACTAAAACTATTCAAAGTGACAAAAAATATTCATGTTATAAACGCAGATGATAAAAATGCAAAATATTTTTTGGATATTCCCGCAAAGAAAAAAATCACTTTTGGAATTAAAGATGCAGAAAACTATGAATTTAAATTAAATTTAATTGGCGATTTTAATGTTATGAATGCGTTGGCTGCAATTTCTGTTGCAAAAGTTTACGGAATAAATTACGAAACTTGTAAAAAGGCGTTACAAAAAGCAAAAGGAATTGCCGGTAGAATGGAAGTTATTCAAAAAGAGTCATTTGAAGTTATAGTTGACTATGCCCACACACCAGAACAATTAGAGACCGTTTACAAAACCCTAAACCCTAAACCCTATACCCTAAACCCTAATTTAATTTGTGTATTAGGGAGTTGCGGGGGGGGCAGGGACAAATGGAAAAGGCCGGCACTGGGTGAAATTGCAAAAAAATATTGCAGGGAAATAATTATTACAAATGAAGATCCTTATGACGAAGATCCTATGGAAATAATAAATAAGGTTGCAGAAACTGCCGGCCAAAATGCAGAAATAATTTTAGATAGAAAAGAGGCAATAAAAAAAGCAATAAAGTCGGCAAAACCCGGAGATGTTGTAATAATTACAGGAAAAGGATCAGAGCCTTGGATGTGCGTTGCAAATGGCAAAAAGATTCCCTGGGACGACCGCCAAATTGCCCGCGACGCATTAGCGGAGAAAAAACCTGAAAATATTGACAAGATAGATTAAATATGCTAATATAAATATATGGTTAAAATTAGTACATTTATAATATATAAAAACAGCGGAGAACGGGTCTCCGCCAAACTTGGTATTTTTTGGCTGTGACTGCCATTTCGGCGGTCTGTATTTATGGCACATGTGCCAGAAAGGAAGTGAGACATGTCTCACTATTCAGAAGGGCAGGTTCATTTGTTGGCGGATTCGCTGGAGGCCCATGGCTTTACGCCCGAACAGCTCACTGCTCTCGGGCAAAACCGCGACGGAGCGCTAGACAATCTCAAACTATACCTCCTTGGTCTCGCCACTATTGTCTGCGCTTGCTTCAGGCTGGCGCTGAATAAGGCTCTCGATCTTTCGTCGTTCATCGGCGGGGATTGGAAATTTTGGCGTGGCCCGGCCGACGGCACGGGGTTGGAGGGCGACGAGGATTACATTTTTGAGCCCGATGTCATAGACTTCAAGCAAGTCGTTTTGGAAACGCATTTGCAAGAGAAAGAAACCAGCATCCATGGCGAAGAGAAGATGAAGCGCGCCCGGGGGGAGAGCAAAAATCACCAACTGGGCGATAAAACCTTCTTGGCTTTGTGGAATGACTGGCTGGCGAAAAAAGCCGAAGGAAAACCCGAGGATAGCATTCTTGAACGTTTGCGTCGGTCCGGTAAAATCGGCGCGGTAATCTATTTCTTCGGCCGTACTTTGTGGCGCCCGGGCGACCTCCGCTATGTGCTGTGCCTCTCCCGCGGTGGCTGTGATCAGTGGAGCTGGTTCTACGGCTGGCTCGGCAGTTCTTGGTACGCCGACAGCCCGTCCGTTGCTCTCGCAAGTGTCAAAACTCAGTCCTGAGTACTTTGATTCGCCAACTGGCGAATTTGTTCTTGTCTTTGGACTCTCAGCCCTTTGCGTTTCTTCGGAAACCTCCAAGGGGCTTTTATTTTTCAATAAAAAAGTATATAAATGGTGGCTGACCCCATTTCATGTAAGCGCTAAATAAGGCCCGTCCTTGCAAAAATTTTGCAAGGACGGGCCTTGCAATGTGGCATTGCCGTTAAATAAATATAATCTGGGTTTAAGGGTTATATCCCCTTATAAAACTAAAAATAGGATATTGAAGAAACAAAAAAATAATTCAAGCCGGGAAATGTTGAATTCTTATATGGGTCTTTTAAAACACGGAAATACACATAAAGTTGCAGAAGCAATAAAATCGTGGTAAGGTATACAAGAGACGTAGATATCTCTTTTTTTATGAAAAAAAATTCAAAGTCTGTAAAAAAATTTATTCGCGCGCAAAAGGCGTTGATTAGACGCCAGTTTTTTGATGTAAAAAAGCAAAATGAAATGATAAAGGGGCTTTACAGCAAGCTGTTAGAAAAACCAGAACATCTCGTAGAAAAAATAAAAGAAGTAAAAAAAGAAGATAAGAAACCAAAAGTTAAAAGCAAAAAAGCATGAAGATACAAGATATACAAAATTTATTTATCAGGATGGGAATGGAAGCAGATTTTAGGGGCAAAGACGGAGTGCAGAATTTTTTGGATGATAAAAAGAAAAGATTTGAAAAATTGTCGGAACAGGAAAAACAAGATTTTGATAAAGACGCATTAGAAAATCCTTATTTGGATTCGGGTATTTATAATATTTCAGATGATAAAGAAATAAAAAAAGTTTTAGTAGGAATTGATATTTCTCCGGCAGAAATTTTGATTGCAAAAGAGCTTGGAGATATTGATTTGATAATTGCGCACCACCCAATAGGAAAGGGTTTAGCCCAGTTGGCAGATGTGATGAATTTGCAATGCGATGTTTTGAGTTATTATGGGGTGCCAATAAATATATCAGAGGGTTTAATGAAAGAAAGAATTTCAGAAGTAGCCCGCGGAGTAAATGCTTCAAACCATCAAAGGACAGTTGATGCGGCAAAATTAATGAAGGTAAATTTAATGAATTCACATACCCCAGCTGACAATTCTGCCGCAAAATTTTTGCGCGGTATAATTGAGGGCAAAAAAATAGATAGAATCTCTGATTTGCTGAATATATTAAAAGAAATACCAGAATATAAAGAGGCAATGAAAATTGGAGTGGGCCCTAAAATTTTTGTCGGCAGCCCTGAAAATCACTGTGGCAAAATTGCTTTGTCTGAAATTACTGGGGGAACCGAAGGTTCGCCAAAGCTTTATGAAAAATTAGCG
>JBBTVU010000076.1:0-3388 GCA_038063115.1 Patescibacteria group bacterium
TTGGTCGCGAAAATTGTAAGGATTTATTGGCACTGGTTTTGCCCAGCCAAAAATTGGCCCTTGTCCAGCAGTGGCAAATAATAGTAAAAGCGGAAGTATTACAGAGCCAAACGGGTCTAAGTGTTTTAGCGGGTTTAGCGTCAATCTGCCTTCATATTTTGCGGTCTGGTCGCCCAAAGCCAAAGCAACACTGCCGTGGGCAAGTTCGTGTATAATTACAGAAAATAATAAGACAATTAAAGAAAAAATTGTTATTACTAATTCCATTACTATATATTACTATATAATAGTATGTGTTGCAAAAAAGAAAAGAAGGTAGTATGATGTTTATATGGAAAAAGTTTGTTCAATTTGCAAAAAACATTCAGCAATGGGAGTTACTCTTGTTAAGTTAAGGGGAAAATACAACCCCACTTCTAAAGTTAGAAAATACCCAAATTTACAGTGGGTCCGTTTACCTTCTGGTAAACGGGTTTTGGCCTGCGCTAAATGCATTAAAAGAACAGCCAAAATCTAATCTATCAAACACAAAACAAAGTAATACGGTTATTATTAGGTAGCGTTCTTTTACATGTAGAAAGGCGGTGCAACCATGCAAGGCGTAGAAAAAGCCCATTTAAATGCTGCGCTAACGGCGGCCTTAAAAGCTTTTTACGACTTCAGGCACTCAACAGTTGAAGATGCTCTTAGGCCAATTGCCGCTTATGGAAAAAGAGACACCCTTGGTTTGGACGCCGGTCCGGAAATTACTATCTGCGACGAACTCAAAAGATATGACGCCGGATCTGTAGTAATTACCGAAGAAGCCGGCACGGGAACCAGATTAAGCGACACTTTCAGGCCAAATGATCCTCAAACCTTCAGAACGGTTTTTATTAGCGATCCCACAGACCGTTCCAACCAGTTGAAAGAGTTTCTTGCCCAATTTCCAAAGAGAAAAAAAATTGGCGATATATTTGACGAACACAGCATTAGGCGCAAATGGGAAAGAAAATTTGGCGCTCCGGCGTCTATTACCGGAGCTACATCGGCAATAAGCTGTGTGAGGCGCGGAATTCCCATATTTGCGGTAATTGTAAACTACATCACACAAGAACTTGTGGTGTCATGCGCGGCAGGCAACAGAATTGTAAAACTGCCGGCAGAACGCCCCGATACTGTTGATTTAGATTACGTAAGATCCAACGGCGATATTCTCTCCTTCCCCAACGTTGACGGAGAGATGAGAAGCATGCAAAGATTTGTGACATTTTTAGGAGACGCCGGTAAAAAAGGGTATCGGGAAAATTTCATTGACAGCGGATTTATGGATAAAAAGAAAATGGGTGAATTTCTCCACTATGGCAAACCCGGCGGACCATCTAGGGCGCTCTATCTTTCCTCGTTGCAGCCGCGGTCAACTCCAATTGGATTTATTTTGGCAAACGGCGAAAAAATTGGGGAATGGATTCACTGGCTGGCGTTTGTGCAATATGCGCGCAGTCTGGGCGACGACAGCCAGCCAGCTTTAACCCTCTATGAAGTTTTTCAAGACCGTCCATGGACAAAAGAAGGCGTCTTGATGTCAACTCCTCCAAACTACAGTGTCTTCCGCGAATACGGAGGAAAACTGTTTATAGATACAAGTTGGCTGTTAAGAATGCCAAACCCCAGTCAGCTAAGGTCTACCCTTATTGTTGCTCCATACGACAACCGCTGGGCCGTTAGGTCTAGCAGCCAGTCGGGATATCGACCAATAAGGTTCTGATATTAAAAATATACGAAAAATCCGGGTTTCACCGAAATCCGGATCTTTTTTTATATTATATTTTGATGTAGTATAAACTAAACGGGGAATGGTCCAACGGCAGGATACACGCATGGGGTGCGTGCGGTGGGAGTTCGATTCTCCCTTCCCCGACTATTTTAAAATAGCTTTTACTTTGTCAACAATTTCTTCTGGGGTAAATTGGGCTTTAATAATGTAATCAACTGCTCCCAATTTCATTCCTTTGTCTATGTCTTCTTTCTGGCTGAGATTAGACAGAATAATCACCGGAATAGATGAAGCTTTCGGGTCTTCTTTTATTTTTACTAAAACTTCAAAGCCGTCTACATTTGGCAAAACAAGGTCAAGCAAAATTAAATCTGGCTTTTCTTCTTTTGCTTTTTTAATTCCCTCTTCCCCGTCTATTGCAGAAATCATGTTAAAACCCTCTGATGTAAGTTTTTTGTTTATCAGCCCCCTCAAAAATTCATCGTCTTCAATAATTAAAATATTTTTCATGTTGATAATTAATAATTTTATATAATTATACTCCTTCTATAGGTAAAGTAAAGACAAAAACGCTTCCCTTGTTTTCCTCCGATTCAAAACGAATACTGCCATTGTGGTCTTCAATAATATTTTTAGCTATAAAAAGCCCTAAGCCGGAACCTGTCGCCTCCATTTTGTTTGCGTTGCCCGCCCTGAAGAACTTGCTAAAAATTTTCCCCTGCTGGCTGTTAGGAATTCCTATGCCCGAGTCCCCTATTCTGAATTCTATGTTTTTATCATTAATTTTTAGAGAAACTTTTATCTCTCCTCCGTTCCCAGTATATTTTAGGGCATTATCAAGGAGATTTTGAATTACAGACTCTATCTTTTCTTTATCTATCATTATTTTTGGAAACCGCTCTGAAGGTCTTTCAAATTCAAATTTAATTTTTTTGCTTTTAATTTTATCTTTAAAATAAAGAACAACAGACTCAACTATTTCTTGGATATCTGCCAAATTTTTATTATAAGCATACACTCCGTCTTCTATTTTTGTTGCGTCCAATAAATTATTTATTGAAAAAACTAAACCGTCATTTCTTTTATAAAGCCGCCCTATAACATCTTTTTGCTCTTTATTGATATTGCCAAAATCTCCCGACAAAAACATTTTCAAAGACCATTTTGCCGATGCAACAGATGTTTTCAATTGATGCACGGCAGATAAAATAAAATCGTTTTTTGTTTTTTCTAACAAGCTTTCGCCGGTTATATCGCGCAAAATTATTAATTTACCCATATTTTTTTCCTCAAAAATCAACGGAATTACAGAAAGCTCAACAATTAAATTTTTAAAGTTTAATTGTTGTTTTAAAATTCCATTCAAAGACAAAAAATAAGGAACAAACGGTTTTACATCAAACAGACGCCC
Source organism: Patescibacteria group bacterium (assembly GCA_038063115.1). Taxonomy (GTDB): domain Bacteria; phylum Patescibacteriota; class Minisyncoccia; order Minisyncoccales; family Staskawiczbacteraceae; genus GWA2-37-10. Next base: position 3,168 of record JBBTVU010000076.1, read on the forward strand.
CAAATCCATAACTGGCGCGCCTTTTATATCTCTTGTTTTAATGCCGAGTATTTTTTTGGCTAACGGGTTTATGGCCGAAACCCTTTCATTCTCGTCTAAAACTAAAATACCCTCATTAAAATTGGTAAAGACTTCAGAAATCCTGTTCTTTTCCATTTCTGAATTCCTAAATTTTCTTTCATTTTTTTCTAAGAGGTGGCCCAGACCCTTTTTTTCTTTTT
>JBBTVU010000077.1:0-2135 GCA_038063115.1 Patescibacteria group bacterium
AAAAGAAATTTTCATATTCTTCATAGGTTTTTCCTACAAATTCGCCCATTTTAATATCCAACAGCCGCTTATCATAGTTTATTTTTTTAATGCCCAGAATTTTCGCCGCAATTTCTGATGATTGTTTTGTCCGCAAAGCCGGCGAAGCAAAAATTATACTTATTTTTTCTTTTTTTAAATTCTCAGCGGCATTTTTAATCATCTCCTTGCCTTCCTCTGTAATAGATAATGTAGAATCTGCATCAGCTGGATAATTTATTCTTACACTATTTTTTTGATAAATTGTCTGTCCGTGCCTCAATAAAAAATATTTGTTATTTAGTTTCATCACATCTTTTCTAACGTTTTAATCCCGAGCATCCATAAACCATTTTTCATAATGATAGTAAACGCTTCAGTTAGCGCAATTTTATATGGCGAAAACTCATCATTTTTATCAACTATTTTGTTTTTTACATAATAACTGTTAAATTCGCTTGCAAGCTCTGTCAAATATAAAACTAAAAAATGCGGCTCATAATTTTCAGCGGCTTTAAAAACAATTTCTGGAAAATAACTCATCATTTTTTCAAGCTGGCCAATTTCAGCTGGCAATTTTTTAAAACTCTCTTTTATTTTTTCAACTTTTGCCTTTCTTAAAACAGATTCTGCTCTTGTATAAGAATACTGCAAATACGGGCCGGAGTCTCCTTCAAAAGAAATTGACTTATCAAAGTCATAAATAATATCAGAACCAATTGATTGCTTTAAAATTGAATATTTTATTGCCCCAACTGCCACTTTCTCTGAAATTTCTGCTTTCTCTTTGCCAGATAATTCTCTATTTTTAACTTTTTCTTCTACTAACTTTTCGACTTTTTCAATTAACGACTCTCCTATAATAACTTTTCCGGTTCTTGAAGACATTTTTCCTTCGGGCAAACGCAACATTCCGTGGCCAATATGTTTTGTTTTTTCCGCAAGCTTTTTGTTTGTCTGGCCCATTGCAACAATCATTACTTTAAAATATTCGTTAACTTCATTTCCAGTCACAATTACAGATTTGTCATAAGCATACTTTTTGTATTTTATTTCCGCTAATCCTAAATCTTTTGCCTCGTAAGTAGGCAATCCCCCAGAATTAATAAATACTCTTGTATGTAAACCAAACTTTTCTCCTTTAAAAATAATTACTCCATTTTCACCTTTTTCAAAAACTTTATCTTTTAGGCCTTTTTCAATAATTTTTTTACCAACTTCACCGGTTTCACTTTCAAAAATAAAATAATCAAACTTTGTGCCAAGTTTTTTGTAAATTTTATCAAAATGCTTTAAACTTTCTTTCTTGCCAGCGTCATATAATTTATTTACATTTTTATCGCTTCTATTATATATCTTTTTATTAAGCTCTATTATTTCTTTTTTTATACCATCGTTTTCTTCGTAGCTTTTTGCTCCAAAAGCATAAGCTTGGCCCCAACTTAAACCTTTATTTTGCATTTTACCCCAAATTGCTTTGGCAACATGAATTCCAACATCACCCTGATAACAAACTCTTTTTACTTTCGCTCCCTGAAATTCATAAATCCGCGACAATGATTCTCCAATGGCGTTACTCATTAAATGCCCGATGTGAAACTCTTTAAAAGGATTTGGATCGGTATAATCAATTATAATCCTTCGACCTCGCTCAGGACCTTCGGCTTTTCCATAATTCTTGTCTATGTTTTTTAAGTTATCAATAAAAAATTTGTCTGCAATAAAAAAATTGATGAACCCCGGCCCAGCAATTTCTATTTTAGAAAATAAATTATTTTTTAGCGTAGCGATATTTTTTTGCTTTTCTATTTCTTTTTTAATAAGTTCTGCAATTTCTCTTGGATTTTTTCCTAACTGTTTAGCTAAAACCAGCGCAACATTGCTTGAATAATCTCCATAATTTTTATCATCCGGAACTTCAACCGAAAAAACTGCGGCTTCTTTTGTTAAACCCTTTATTGCCTCGCCCATAAGGCTACGGCCGAGGGCTTTCTCAATTATTTTTTTAATCTCCTCTTTTATTGTCATTTTGTTAATAAATCTCTGATAATTTTATCCTGATTTGTGTCGTATGACATTATTCTGTCTTTTCCACTCGGATTTCCCACTTTACTGCA
>JBBTVU010000078.1:0-3879 GCA_038063115.1 Patescibacteria group bacterium
TTGTCAGCCCCCGTTTTATTCGCCCTTTTGTTTAATTTTTTTAAATCGCCATTAAAAATTTTAAACTTTACATCTTCGATATCTTTTTTATGAAAAAAATACTTTGTATTTTCACCAAAAGTTTGTAGATATCCGCATTTAACCCAATTTTTAACTGTGGCAGTTGAAATACCTAAAAATGTAGCTGTGCTTTCTATATTTAGTACCGCTTCATTGTTATAAGTTATCAAATTTTCCGTAAAACTGTTATCCATAATTGAAAATTATTCTGTAATAACCCTTAAAACTTCTTCTAATGAAGTAATGCCCTGGACAACTTTTACAAATCCGTCTTCAATCATTGTCCGCATCCCCTCTTTTATTGCCTGGTCAGTTATGTTTTTTGAGGTTGCTTTTTTAACAATTAATTCTTTCATTGCATCGGTTACCGGCAGAACTTCAAAAATTCCAATTCTTCCCTGATATCCGTCAGGAACATCTTTTGAGGGTTTGGGCCGGTAAAACTCAATGGCTTCCATTTCAGCTTTCGGGCTGACTAATTTTTCCTCTTTTAAAATTGCTAAAATCCTGTCTAGGTCGCAATATTTAGCTATATTTTTTAATTCAGCAACGGTTAGTTTATATTTTTCTTTTGGGCCATAAAATTTTCTAACCAGCCTTTGGGCAATAATCAAATTTAAAGTTGACGAAATTAAAAATGGTTCAGATCCCATATCTATAAGCCTTGGTATGGCTCCAGCGGCCTCTGTTGTGTGCAGAGTAGAAAGAACCTGGTGGCCGGTTAAAGCAGCGTTAATAGCTAAATTTGCTGTTTCTGAATCTCTAATTTCACCAACCATAATAATATCCGGGTCCTGCCTAACCAAAGATCGCAACCCCGATGCAAATGTCAGTCCTATTTTAGAATTAACCTGGGTTTGATTTATTCTTGGCATTCTATATTCAATTGGGTCTTCAACAGTAGAAATATTAACATCGGGAGTGTTTAAAATTTCCATCATTCCATACAGGGTTGTAGTTTTTCCAGAACCCGTGGGACCGGTAATTAATATCATTCCCGAAGGTTTTACCAAATTATCGCGGACTATTTCCAAATATTTTCCGGTCAAACCCAAACCTTCTAGGGTGTAAGCCCTTGAGCCTTCTGCCAAAAGCCTCATTACAATTTTTTCGCCGTTGAAAACAGGTAAAACCGAAACTCTGATTGAATATTTAAAATCTTCAGACTCAATTTTAAATCTGCCGTCTTGGGGGAGCCTGTGCTCGTCAAGTTTTAGATTAGAAAGAACCTTAATTCTGGCAACAACGCCTGCTGCCGCTGAGATTGGGAGAATCATTACATCTTTCAATATTCCGTCAACTCTGTATCGCACAATAACGCCGTCCTCCGACGGCTCAATATGAACGTCTGAAGCTCTTTGTAAAATGGCGTGTTTCATTAAAGTATCAACAATTCTTATGACCGGAAGCTCTTGAGCGGCCTTTTTCAAATCTTCTGATTGTTCCGCAGTTTGTTCTCCAAATTCATCTCCCCTTTTAAGTTTTATATCTTTGGCTTCTTTTTTTATAATGTCTCCAAATTCAATTTCTAAAGTTTTTTGATATTGTTGCAATGCGCTTTTAATTCCTTCCGGAGTGGTTAATCTGGGAAGAATTTTTAAAAAAGGCGCAGTCTTTTTAATGAATTCAATAGTCCGCAAATCGTCAGGATCTAACATGGCCACTTCAAGATTGTTTCCCCTCTTTTTAAAGGCGACTATATTATTAGCTCTGGCAATTGATTCGGGAATCATTTTTAGAACATCTGGAGGAATGCTTTCGCTTTCTACATTCATAAATGGAATGCCCAATAAATAAGCTTCTGCGCTTTTTAATTGCTCTTCTGTGATAATGCCGGCTAAAACCAAAACATCTCCAATTTTTTGTTTTAAATCTTGGCTCTTTTTTTCAGAATCTTCAAATTGTTTTTTGGTAACCAATTTTGCATCTAAAAGAAAAGTTTCTAATTGTTTTGCGTCAATTTTCATGTTTTTCAATTATACCACAATAAAAAATGCAAATATATTGAGGTTATCCACACTTTGTGATACAATCTATAGCAACGGGGTATAGTGTAACGGTAGCACGAGTCGTTTGGGACGATTTAGTCTCGGTTCAAATCCGAGTACCCCGACACAGACTAAATCAATGCAGGTATCGTATATCGGTATTACCTCAGCTTTCCAAGCTGATGAGGGGGGTTCGACTCCCCCTACCTGCTCCAAAAAAAACAACTCATACTATTGAGTTGTTTTTTTATCTTTGATAAAATGAGATAATATAAAGATAAATAAAAGATAACATGAACCCCGTTAGAAATTTGGGGTTATAACAATTAAGAAGTTGTTGAAGTTAATTTCTCATTATATAAAACAATTTCTAACGGGGTGAATAAATTTAGCGATTTATATGACTTTGTAGGTCTGGCGCAAAGCAATAGAAAATATACAGAAAGCGTGGTAAATAATTTAAAGTCTAGCCTTAAAATTTTTGGCAAAGAACTTAATGAAGAGGAACTTGGATCCGTTGATGTGGTAAAAGATAGAATACAAGAGATATTCATAAGCGTTGTTAGCAATAACAAAAATAAAAACATTGGTTCTCTAAACACTTATAAAGCAAGACTTTTAAGAATAATAAACGACTATAAAAAATACGGCGCTAATCCGGGTAAAATACAGGGTTGGACAGTTAACAAGCGACAATCCACACCCCTGTTAAATGGCAAAGATAAAAAAGATAAAGCCTTATCTTTACCAACTAACACCCTTGTGGACAATGTGCATAAAATAGAACTTGCTCTAGATTCTAATTCCAAAGCCACGCTTTTAATCCCAAAAAACATAACCAAGCCAGAATCTGAAGCTCTCAAAACCATAATCGACTCTCTCACAAAAAAATAGGTGTCCGACACCTATTTTTTCGAGAAAAACTTTTTATCGGGCGTATTCTACAACGCGGTTTTCGCGTATAACCGTAACTTTAATTTCTCCGGGATATTTGAGTTCTTCCTCAATTTTTTCTGCAATTTGTCTTGCCATTTTTTGAGCCCCCAAGTCGTCAACTTTATCAGACTTTACAAAAACTCTAATTTCCCTGCCTGCTTGAATTGCATAAGCTCTATCAATTCCCGGAAACTTATTGGCAAGGTCTTCTAAATCTTTTAATCTCTGCAAATAATTTTCTAAGGTGTCTTTTCTTGCCCCAGGCCTTGAGCTTGAAATTGCATCCGCCACAGTAACTATTGAGGCTTCCAAAGATTCCACCGGATAGTCGCCATGGTGGGTTCTCATTGCCTTAATAACAGCTTCAGATTCGCCAAATTTTTCTAAAATTTTAATTCCAATTTCAATGTGAGAACCTTGAACTTGCTGGTCAATTGCCTTTCCTATGTCATGAAGCAAACCGGCCCTTTTTGCAACTTTAGTATCGGCTTTTAATTCTTCTGCAATTGTTTCAGAAATTAACGCAACTTCCATTGAGTGCAAAAGCACATTTTGACCATAAGATGTTCTGTAATACAATCTGCCTAAAATTTGGATTAATTTATCGCTCAATCCAATTACTCCAACATCGTAAACTGCTTTATCGCCGGCTTCTTTTATTTTGGCTGCAACCTCTATTTTTGCTTCTTCAACTTTTTCTTCAATTTTAGCTGGCTGAATTCTACCGTCTTGAATTAGTTTATCTAAGGCAATTTTTGCAATTTGTCTTCTAATTGGGTTAAACCCAGAAATTACCACCGACTCTGGAGTTTCGTCAACAATCAATTCAACTCCGGTCAGTTTTTCAAAAGTTCTTATATTTCTTCCTTCTTTTCCAATAATTCTTCCTTTAATG
>JBBTVU010000079.1:0-2126 GCA_038063115.1 Patescibacteria group bacterium
TCAATTAATTTTGGCGACATTGCAACGAAAGTTGTAAACGCCGATTCTAAAATAAAAATAAAAGCCGGAAACGTAGAAATTGATATTTTGTATCCTTTTGAAAATCTGGCTGGAAAAGAATTAAAAAATACCAGCAACGACACAGGTGTTGTTGCAAAGTTAACTTATGGCAAAGATTCTTTTATTTTTACCGGCGACATAAGTTCTGTGGCAGAAAAAGAGCTCGTTAACTCAAAAGAAAATATTTTATCAGACGTTTTGAAAGTGGCGCACCACGGGTCAAAATATTCAACCTCTGATCTATTTTTGCAAAATGCTAATCCCAAAATTGCTGTTATATCGGTTGGCGCAAAGAATACTTACGGCCACCCCACGCCAGAGGTTTTGCAAAGATTAGAAAAATATGATATAAAGGTTTTAAGAACAGACCAAGCCGGAGACATAAACATGGTCTCTGACGGTAATAGTATAAAAATTAAATAACAGCGGCACACCAAAATTAAAACAAGCGTATAAGATATATCATGTTTTAATTTCGGCATGAATTTATTCGCTTTGCTACATAAATTCACATGAATAATTTTCCAGTATTTAAAACAAAAAGCGATGTTTACAAAAAGTTTGACTTGACCGACGCAAAAAGCCGGCAGGAGTATTTTGAATACAAATGTGGAGACGACATTAAGAAATTAAGGGAATTTTTAAAAAACAATACTTTTATTGCTTATTTTTTGGGCAAAAAATCTTCGGGCAAAGGAACTTACTCAAAAATGTTTGCCGAAGTGATAGATAAAGAAAGAATTGCCTCGTTTTCAATTGGCGACATGATAAGATCTTTTGACGCGGTTTTAAAAGATCCTGAAGAAAAGAAAAAATTAGTAGTTTTTTTAGAAAAAAATTACAGAGGCTATATATCGCTGGAAAAGATTATGGAGGCGATGGAAAGTCGAAGCACAAAAGTTTTATTGCCTTCAGAATTAATTTTGGCATTGGCAAAAAGAGAAATTGCTAAGCTTGGAAAAAAATCAATTTTTATTGACGGATTTCCAAGAGATTTGGATCAAATTTCTTATTCATTATTTTTCAGAGACCTTATTGGCTATAGAGACGACCCCGATGTTTTTATTTTGATTGATGTGCCCACAAATGTAATTGACGAGAGGGTAAAATTTAGGGTAATTTGCCCTTTGTGCAACACTCCGAGAAATTTGAAACTTTTATCAACAAAAAATGTTGAGTATGACCCTTCGGCACCCTTCGACTCTGCTCAGGGCAGGAGCTCAGAGCAAGTAAAAAAATTCCATCTATTATGCGACAATCCAAACTGCCCTGATGTTGGCAGAGCAAGAATGGTTACAAAAGAGGGAGACGAATTGGGAATTGAGCCAATAAAGGCAAGGCTGGAGAAAGACGAAATGCTTATAAAACAAGCGCTTTCGTTGCAGGGAGTTTTAAGAGTTTTATTGCGAAACTCTATTCCGGTTTCAGAAACAAAAGACGCGGCAGATGATTACGAAATAACTCCAGAATATGTTTATACTTTTAACGAGGCAGAAAATAAAGTTGAAACCTCTGAAAAGCCGTGGGAAGTAAAAGACGACCAAGGCGTTTTGTCAAACAGCTTAATGCCGCCTCCAATTGTTGTTTCTTTAATAAAACAGCTTGTAAAAGCCTTGGGAATATGATATTATAAAAACAGTTCATTTCGTTTCGTTGACCCTAAACTTTTAATGACGAGGAGTGAGTCATGGCTGTTGCAAAATGTCTGGATTGCTGGACAGATCTTGTTTGTGAAGAAATGCCAGATCCCGAGGGAGAGCTGACTGGTACTAATCTGGGCGAACAGTTACAAAAAGATTACTATAGAAAGCTCCATTGCCCAAAATGCGGCGCGGAATATGAGCTGGTCAAAGTAGGATCGATAGAAAGAATAGAGATGAGAGAGTTTCTCGAAGCACTTCTTATAGATAGGAGGAAACAGAGAGAAGATGCGGGCGTTGGCGCTCCTCCGGCAAAATCCTGAGTCTTGGCGTGAGCGTTGGCTTAATTTGTGGCCGTTCCATTGCGGCCAGTTTTTTTGTCTATAAATCTCAAACGCTATACATCAAACGCTATAACATCAAACG
>JBBTVU010000080.1:0-4357 GCA_038063115.1 Patescibacteria group bacterium
GGAGGAGTAGTACCTCGGCAGTCTCATAAGCTGCAGGCCCCCGTGCAATTCGGGGTGGCGCAACACTTCGACTCGCTTCGCTCGCTCAGTGCTTGCTCATGGCAAGCACCTTGGGCGCGGCGGATGGAGCTGAGCTTGCCGAAGCTCATACATTTTTTTTCAGTAATAATTATGTGGTTTGTATATATACTTGAATGTGAGGATAAAAGTTTGTACACTGGTTACACGAATGATTTAGAGCGGCGGTTTAAAAGGCATAGTATGGGGACCGGGGGAAAATATACTTCCTCGCATAAACCAATTAAACTTTTATTTTCAGAAAAATGCAACAGCAGGAGTGAAGCCCTGAAAAGAGAAAGGCAAATAAAAGGCTGGCCGCGAGAAAAGAAAATAAAATTTATACAAAGCCGAAATAAGCCGGGGTAGCTCAGTTGGTAAGAGCGTTGCACTCATAACGCAAAGGTCGTGGGTTCGACTCCCACCCTCGGCACACTGTATGCCAATTTTTAAAACAGTAAATAGCAATTTTTTTAAAACCTGGTCGCCAGAAATGGCTTATGTTTTAGGATTTTTTACTGCCGACGGGAGCATGATAAAAAATAAGAGGGGCACTCATTTTATTGAATTTGATATAACGGATAAAAATTTGTTATATAGAATTAGAGAACTATTAGGTTCAAATCATAAAATTACTGAACGCCATCGTGGCGATAACTATAAAAATTCGTATCGCTTGCAAATCGGTAGCAAAGAAATCTTTAATAATTTAATTGAGTTGGGAATGACCCCGAATAAAAGCAAAACAATAAGGTTGCCGCGTATTCCGGAAAAATATTTTTCAGATTTTGTGAGAGGATATTTTGACGGGGATGGATGTATTAGTTATGGAATTTATAATCGAAAGGACAGGAAGAGCAAGTTCTATTTATTCGGAAGCCGGTTTACTTCAGGCAGTAGAAAATTTTTAGAAAGTTTGTTAAAAAAATTTCAAAAAAATAAAATTACAAAAAGAGGATTTATTTATAATAAAAAAAGAGGAGTCGATTTAGTGTTTAGTACTAATGACACTAAAAATCTTTTTAAATTTATGTATGGCGATGTAAAATGCGGATTGTTTTTGCAAAGAAAATATGATAAATTCTTTAAAGGACTAAAGTTATTAGAAAATCATATTTTGTAAAATAATGCGGGTGTGGAGGAGTCTGGAGTCCTCGTGTCCCTGTCACGGACGAGATCGCGGGTTCAAATCCCGCCACCCGCGCAACGATAAAACTTTTTTCTTTTTTCCCGACGAAATCGTGGGCGGCCTAAATGGCCGCCCACGAAAAAATCGGGAAATTTCCAGAAAGTCAGATTATTGCGTATCTTTACGACGAAGTTAGAACCTATTTTGTAGAAAACGCCGACTGAAATTTTAGTTGCCCCGCCGCCCGAAGGCGGCGGGGCGGGCAGAAACAAAATCAAAAAAATCGGCTCTGGCATAAAAAATTTCTTTTGGGGTGTGGGGCAAAAGGAAATTTTTTATGCCCTCGCTTTCGCCCGAAAAATTTAAAATTTAATCCTTTTTCGCAAAGGTAGCATTTTCCCCATTTTTATGATATATTAGATAAAAGATAAAAATTAAATCTATTATCCTAAATTTATGCCTAAATATTTTAATCGGAGTAAGTTGGCACTTGTAATAATAGGAATTATTGCCATTTTAGTTGTCGTGGCCGGCGGCGGAATTTTAGTATTGAAATATTATCAAAAAGTTTCTAGTATTCCAAATTCACAAATTGCCGACTGGAAAATATATAAAAATGATGAATACGGCTTTGAGATTAAATATCCTAACGATTGGATGATAGACATTTCGGGTAGAGGTGGTATGTACGATAGTGGGGAAATTTCTTTTTGTCCGCCAGAAATGCAAAATAATAGCTCATTTAACTCAATTACCGGTAAAAATGGAGGGTGCATTCCCGGAGAAGAAAAAGGAATGGTTACGGGCAATATACCCGAACTTCCGATTTTTTTGATAACCTGCGATCCAAAATCTGAAGATACTTATTTAAACTGTGATAAACCGTTCGCAAAGCAAAAAGTGTTGTCAGGAAACGATTTAGGAACTGATTCACTTGGGTTTGTTCATAAATTGATTTTAAGTAATCAAAACTATGAATCTGTGTATAAAGCCATATCTTCTACGTTTAAATTCATACCTACCACCAATAGCATCTCTCGTTCATCGTCTGGTCGGCTAACATATAAAAATGGTGTATATGGTTTTAAATTTGACTTCCCAAATAGTTTTCGTGATGGGAGAAAATATGAAAATTTACTTTCACTTTTTGGCACATTAGGATTACTAACCTCGCAAATTGTTGAAAAAAATTATTTAGATAATTTAACTCCCGAGAATAGTACAGATGCAAAAATTACAACTAAAACTTTTTTGTATGAAAAAAAGGATGTTGTGATAGATAGTATTCAAGCTGTTGAAGTAAAAAGTATTATTTGTTATTGGGGATTTATGGTTCCTGCTTATGGTGTTTGTACATATAGTCATCAGGTTGTTATTCCAGTTAAAAATAAACTTGTAGCTATAGCTATTTCCTACGAATCTCGCGGTACCGAAAAATCGCCGATTTGGCTCAATGAGCAATCTGAATATGTTTCAAATGACGAAAACCTCCAAGTCATCAAGAATGTAGATTCGTCTCTTAATACAATAATTTCAACTTTAAAATTTACGAAATAATTTAACTTTTATATTCTAACTTTAAAATTTTTCGGGCGAAAGCGAGGGCGCAAAAAATTTCCTTTTGCCCCACACCCCAAAGTAAATTTTTTTGCCCGCGAGCTGATTTTTTTGGTTTTGTTTCTGCCCGCCCCGCCAGCTGGCGGGGCGGGCAATTTCAGGAATTTTCTACAAAAAAGGTTCTAACTTCGTCGTAAAGACGCGCCACTGTGAACGAACAGAGCCTAAAAGTTCTGTTTTGTTCGTAAAATGACCTGTTTTTGCTTCTACTGATTTTGTTCCACATTCAGATTTTCTTTTTGATTACAATTTTGCTGTTTGTGCAGAATGACGCGATGCTGCAACATAGTCCAGACCCAGGCAGTCGATAGGCTATTTATTAATCAACACTTTTTTGCTAAAATTAAATTATGGAACATGAAAACCATCAGATGCGCCAAGAGCATCATCAAATGAATTACAGCCGGAAAGAACGCGAAGGCCATAATAAGCACACAGGGCATTCAATAGAAATGTTCAGTAAGAGATTTTATATATCTTTGGTTTTAACTGTTCCGATTATTATCCTCTCACCATTTTTCCAGCAGCTTTTTAGGTTTTCATTATCTTTCGGCGGTGATAGATTCGTAGTGTTTTTGATATCTTCTTTTATATTTTTCTACGGCGGATGGCCGTTTTTAATTGGCGCTTTCAATGAAATAAAAGACAAAGCAGTGGGAATGATGACGTTGATAAGCTTAGCTATTGGCGTTGCATATTTTTACAGCTCTGCTGTAGTTTTCGGCTTAAAAGGAGAAATATTTTTCTGGGAACTTGCCACCTTGATTGACATCATGCTTTTGGGGCATTGGATAGAAATGAAGTCTGTAATGGGAGCATCAAAAGCTCTTGAAAAACTTTCAGCTCTCATACCAGATAATGCGCGTCTGCTAAAAGGGAAAGACATTATTGAAATAAAAACAAACGAATTGAAAGACGGCGATATTATTTTAATAAAGCCAGGAGAAAAGATTCCTACTGATGGTTTGGTTATAGAGGGTCAAAGTTTTGTAAACGAATCAATGTTAACCGGCGAGTCAAAACCGGTTTCAAAGGCCAAAGGCGATAAGGTTATTGGGGGTGCGGTAAATGAAGACGGTTCGCTTCAAGTTGAAGTTAAGGGTGTCGGAAGCAACTCATATCTAAATAAAGTAATCAATCTTGTAAAACAGGCGCAAGCCTCAAAATCAAAGACTCAAGCGCTGGCCGACAAGGCTGCCTTTTGGCTTACAATTGGCGCAATTTCAATCGGAATTATAAATTTTATTGCATGGATAATGGCTGGCAAAGACTTGGCTTTTGCCATTGAACGGACTGCAACAGTGCTTGTTATTGCTTGCCCGCATGCCTTAGGTTTGGCTATTCCTTTGGTTGTCGCTATTTCAACAACACTTTCTGCTAAAAATGGCCTTTTAATAAGAAACAGAACAGCTTTTGAGAATGCCCGAAAAATCTCAACTATTGTATTTGATAAAACAGGCACTTTAACCGAAGGAAATTTTGGAGTAGAAAATGTTTTTGTTTTTAAAAATGATTACGACAAAGATAAACTGCTTTCTTATTTTGCCGGGCTGG
>JBBTVU010000081.1:0-1257 GCA_038063115.1 Patescibacteria group bacterium
GGTTCTGGTCTTTGCCTGATAAACAATTGGTTCTATTTATTTAGAATGTGGTTCGACTCCACCGACCTCCGCGTCAAAAAATCTGTTTGAAAGAACGGATTTTTTGTTGTAAAAATTACCTTGCGAAGTGGGCGAAGGCTTTGTTTGCCTCGGCCATTCTATGCATATCGTTTTTCTTTTTGAGCGCGTTTCCTTGATTGTTTGCGCAATCAATAAGTTCGGTTGCCAATTTTTCTGCCATTGGCTTTCCTTTTTTTGCTCTGGCTCCATCTAAAATCCACCTAATTGCCAAAGCTAATTTTCTTTCTCCTCTAACTTCCATTGGCACCTGATAAGTCGCTCCTCCAATTCTTTTTGGTTTTACTTCCAAAAGCGGGCTCGCCGCTTCAATTGCTGCCTTAAAAATTTCTAAAGGCTCTTTTTTAGTTTTCTCTTTTATTATATTAAAAGCGCCATAAACAATTTTTTGGGCAGTTGTTTTTTTACCGTCTTGCATGACCTTGTTTACAAACTGCGCAACCATCACATCATTGTAAATTAGGTCTGGCTCTATTTTATGTTTTTTATATGCGCGTCTCATGGGTCTACTTATATTTATTTAAGCGAGGCAATAAACTTTTTGCAGGCCTGAGTACACGAAGTGACTCATAGCCGGAAAAAAGTTTGTTGCCGAGCGAGAAATCATTATTTTGGTTTTTTGGCTCCATATTTACTTCTTTCTTGTTTTCTGCCCTCAACGCCGGCAGTATCTAAAACTCCTCTTACTATATGATAACGCACTCCAGGCAAGTCTTTAACCCTTCCGCCCCTTATCAAAACAACTGAGTGTTCCTGCAAATTGTGTCCAACTCCGGGAATATAGGCTGTAACCTCCATTCCGTTTGAAAGTTTTACTCTGGCTACTTTTCTTAAAGCTGAGTTTGGCTTTTTGGGAGTTTGTGTAAAAACCTTAATGCATACTCCCCTTTTCAGTGGCGAAGAAAAATATGAAGGCCTGTTTTTTAAAACATTAAAACCAAATTGCAACGCAACTGTTTTCTTGCGCTTTTTAATGCTTTTCCTGTTTTTCTTAATTAATTGGTGAATTGTAGGCATAATTAAATAGTCTATCAAATTTTTTTGATAGTGTCAACTTTTTTTCTTTCAAGCAAAATCATTTGACAATTTCCTCTTTATTTAGTAATATTTTTATAGTTGTTTCCCCCCACCCGTACCCCTCAATCCGAACGATTTTATGATGATTTAATGTTAATTGTT
>JBBTVU010000082.1:0-8302 GCA_038063115.1 Patescibacteria group bacterium
AGCTTTTAGCGAGAGGTGAAAACGCGACGGTCTTTATGTTGCATTCCATTTTTAAGGAAGTTTTGGCAGAAGCAAGGAGGTCTGTTGATAAACATATGTATCCCATTGAAGCCATTCTAATTTTGGCAAAAATAGCAGGCTACAGCGGAGATGCTGACGATTTTGCCATGGCGATTTCATTGATTCCCAAGATTCACGATCGTTGTACCAGGGCAAGGGCCAAAAAAGCAATTGCAGTGGCTTATGCCAAGGCCGGTAAAATCAAGGAAGCTCGGGACTTTGCATCAAGCATCAAAAACCACTTTTGGCGAGCAGAAACGCGCGTGGTTATTGCCGAAGCAACGGGAAGCCCAGCCGATCTTCCTACAATAGAAGATGAAGATTTCGTCGGGATTGGAGACGACGCGAAAGACGAAATTAATGCCCAAATTCGCGCTTTGAAACGCAAGTGGGCGTTGAAGTAGTCCAAAGTTCTTTTTATGCCGAGAGACGTCTGTCCGTCCTCGGTTTTTTCTTGTTTTTTTACTTAAAAAGATATAATTTATAAATAATGTCAATAAATAAAAAGATAAAAGTAGTGGCGGCAATGTCTGGCGGTGTTGATTCGAGCGTGGCGGCGGCGCTGCTAAAACAGCAGGGCTATTTTGTTGTCGGAGTTTTTATGAAATTTTGGCGAAGCCCTGAGCTTGTCGAAGGAAAAGCGGTAGAAAACCGCTGCTGTTCTGTGGAATCTGAAAAAATGGCAAGACTAGTTGCTAAAAAAATTGGCGTTCCATTTTATGTTATAAATGCAGAAAAAGAATTTAAGAAAAAAGTTGTTAATTATTTTTTAGAAGATTATAAAAAAGGAAATACGCCAAACCCGTGCGTTGTTTGCAATAAAGAAATTAAATTTGGTTTGTTAATTGAAAAAGCGCTAAAAATGGGAGCTGATTATATTGCTACGGGCCACTACGCCCGCATTAGCGGGAAATCCGAAGCACGAAATTCGAAATCCGAAACTTTTAAGTTGCTTACGGGAAAAGATAAAGAAAAAGACCAGAGTTATTTTTTGTGGCAGTTGAACCAAAAGCAATTAAGCCGTGTTATGTTTCCGGTGGGGAATTATACAAAATTAGAAGTCAGAAAACTGGCAGAAAAATTCGGTTTACCCACTGCAAAAACTCCGGAGTCGCAGGAGGTTTGTTTTGTTCAGAATTCAACAAACGATTTTTTAAAAAAATACCTGAAAACAAAACCCGGCCGAATAATAAAGTTGCAGGATGTCCGACATCCCGCGGGATGTCGGACATCCCAAAAAACTCTTGGCGAGCATCAAGGCCTGTGGTTTTATACAATTGGCCAGCGAAGGGGGATAGAGATTCAGCAAGGGCCGTGGTATGTTGTTGCCAAGGATTTTAAGAATAATAGTTTAATTGTTTCCAAAAACAAAAAAGATTTATTACAAAAAAAATTGATTGCCAAAAATGTAAACTGGATTTCCGGCAAAAAGCCTAAATTTCCAGTAAAAATTAAGGCAAGAATTCGTTATCGTAGCAAGTTAGCCAAGGCAACGATTTTCAAATTTCAAATTATCCCTACGGGGAGCAAGCAATCAAATTTCAAATTGCTTTTTGATCACAACCAAAAAGCAATCACCTCCGGCCAGTCAGTTGTGTTTTACAAAGGTAAGGAGCTTTCGGGGGGTGGAACTATTGACAACGTGTCTTAAACATGCTATCATAAATATATAGATAAAATTAGTACATTTTCAACGAAAAACACTTGTGAATATGGTTGTAGCTCTTAGAATATTTTGTATTTTGAGAGCTATAACCATGTGTCCTGACCTTGGCATGTCGCTTTGGTAGGATGAGTGGAGAGCAGGAGGAGATTTGTCATGAGTATCACTCTTGGTCAGGCACACGAAGCGGAATTGACACTCGCGAAAGCGGGCGCAACTGAAGAATTTTGGACGCGTCTCACTCAAAACTTGGAGTTGGCAAAGGCGGTGGTCGCCTTGGTGACGAATGTCGTTTTCCAGTCAGTTGTCCAGATTAGCCGAAACATGGAGGGCTGGAAGTTGCTTAAACCAGTGCCGGCCGAAGAGGGCGATTTAGAGGTCACTATCCACGAGTTCCTCAAAGAGGAGGATGGTGGACATTGTAGTGGCGAAGAGATGGTCAAGCGGGCTAAAGAACAGGGCGTTCTTACCGGCCTCCGCCATGCCGAAGCCATGCTTCGAAACCAGGAAAAGATTCCTGTTGAGTGGCGGAAGTTTGTGCTGGTCTTTGCTGAAGTCTGGCAGGGCCCGAGTGGCAACCGCGGCATGTGGTGCCTCGACTGGGATGGCGGGCGCTGGTCTTTGAGCTACGACTGGCTCGGGTTCGACTTCGCCTCCGACTGTCGGCTCCTCGCCTCCCGCAAGTGTCAAAAATCCTTGGACACTTGAAACCTTTGCTCTTGAGAGAGCTTGATTTCTTTATCCCTTGGCCTGCCTGCCGGCAGGCAGGCAACGTATCCTCGTTTTGCAATTGCAAAACGAGGATTTTAATTTCCTAAAAAAGTGATATTATAAAATTGGATAGTAGGCGAACATGTGTAAAAGCCCGTCGACGCCCGACGTCGACGGGACTAAACTATGCCTTATAGAGAACAATTTGCGGACGGAGAGATTTATCATATTATTTTACGAGCACTGGATAATAATCTTATCTTCAAAGACATAAACGATTATTATCGTGGTATTTTTTCTATTTACGAATTTAACAACATTAAACCAGTAAATATTACTAGAAGGCGTGAACAAAGAGTTCAAGAGAAAACTGGGCGACGCCCGACGTCGACGGATAGAGAGCTTTTGGTGGACATTTTAGCCTTTTGTTTTATGCCAAATCATATTCATTTATTGCTAAGACAGGCCAAAGAGGAAGGAATACGCAAGTTTATGGTAAAAATTGGCAGCGGTTACGGAAGATATTTTAACAAAAAATATCAGCGGAAAGGGTATGTTTTTCAAAATAGATTTAAGGATGTTCATATTGAAGATGATGCACAACTGTTTGCCATTTTCAATTATATACATGCTAATCCAATATCATTAATAGAGCCGAATTTTAAAGAGCAGGGGATAAAAAAACATTCCCAGAAAGAAGTAAAAAAATTTGTTGAAAGTTATAAATGGTCAAGCTATTTAGATTATATAAGCAAGCCAAATTTTTCTTCCGTTACAGAAAGAGTATTTTTGTCAGAATTTATGGGTGGGGATCAGGGTTGTCGTGAAAGTTTATCTAATTGGATACGCGCCAAAAAGGGAATGGCACAGCACAGCAATTTATTTCTTGAATAAAGTCCGTCGACGTCGGGCGTCGACGAAACTATCAAGGGCATTGACAGGGGGTTTGGTTTTGATAACATAGACCTATACCATGGGTGGAGGTGAGGCGAATTTGAAGTTTGATTGCTTGCTCCCCGTAGGGATAATTTGAAATAAAAAATAGAATTAAGAAATAAATATTATGACAATAAATAATAAAGAAAAGGCTTTGATTAATTTTAAAAAGGCGCAGAGTTTGCTGGAAAAAACTGCCGACATGACCAAAAACAATGAATATTACATGGATATTATGCAGCAAAATTTAGCTGTAATTGGGCTTTTGAGAAGCGCTCACGAAATGTTGATGGAAAACCATTTGAATTCGTGCTTTAAAAATGCCACGGCGTCAAAAAACGAGAAAAAGAAGCAAGAAATGACAGACGAAATTTTAAAAATAACTAAATTATTTAATAAATAAAAAAATATGGAAAAAGAAAAAAATAAAAAATCTAAATGCAACTGCGGATGCGCTTGCTATTGTAATTGCAAATGCGATGATAAATAAAAATACGGCATTAATCAAGCTGTTTGGAATAAGGAGGGCGGAAAAAATTTTGGCAAAGCACGGGGTGCCGTGCGTTGTTTGCCCTCTGGCAAAATTTGAAATGGAAAAACTAAAAATTGGAGAAATTTGTAAAATATACGGATTAAATTTAGAAAAAATATTGAAGGATTTAAATGCTCTTTCAATAAAAATGTATAAATAAAAAAAGGCCACGGACGCGTTGTCTGTGGCATGCTCACTCGGCAAGGTGGGTTATCCTGTTTATGACTTGGAATACAGGCACGGTTTTATCCGACGGAGGCCCGTATCGGTACTGCATTGAATAGGCGTTTTCGGTCGTGTCTGTATTTGCGTAAAAGTTACGCAGAATATTCACGGCCCTAAAACCCATTATCTTGAAGAAGAGTTGGGCGGGCAGATTCGTCTCGCGGACCTCCAGCGTGATTCGGCTCCGCCGCTCACTCGACAGCTCGCCGATCAGTTTGGCCATCATCTGGGTTCCCACGCCGCGGCGGCGACTGGGCTCGGCCACCGCGAAATTGACGACCCGGATGCGGGTCTTGTAGAGCTCATAAATTATGAAGCCAACGACGCGGTCGTCGTGCTCGGCAACCATGTCCATGCAATTCCACTGCCGCAGGCAGTTGATGAAGTCCTTTTCATACCAGGGAAACTCAAAGCTTTGAGCTTCAATTGCCAGGACTTCGGGCATGTCCCGGCGGATCATCCAGCGGATATGGACGCGACATTCTTGTCTTTCTGTCATTGTGCCAGCCATGGTAAGTCCTCCTTACTGGAGACAGTTTTTCAAAGGGCGGAGAAAGAACATTTCAACGATTGATTAAGCATAGTCTCATTTGAAAAAAAAATCAATCTATGGTTAAATAAAAACATGAACCCCGTTAGAAGTATCTGGGGTAAAAATAAATTAATAGTAGTTTGTTCGAAAACATAATAAGACGAACTTCTAACGGGGTGAGTAAAAATTTATTATCAATTATTATAGCAGTGGTTTTAATAGTTTTGGGAAGCCTGCTTATTGTTGGCTACAACAATGGCACTTTGGCGCAAATATGGTCTTCTTTTAACAAACCAAAGGTAGATATTACTGGAATAATTTTGTTTTATGGAGACGGCTGTTCTCATTGCAAATTGGTAGAAGATTTTATAAGTCAGAATAAAATTGAAGAAAAGGTTAAATTTACAAGACTGGAAGTTTTTAATAATAGAGATAACGCGCAGATATTGTTAGAAAGATCAAAAGCTTGCGGAATTAATACAGACCAGGTGGGAGTTCCATTTTTATGGGACGGAAAAACTTGTTTAATTGGTGATCCAGATGTTATTAAATTTTTTAAAAATTCAGCAGAAATAAAATAGCGCTCGAAAAATGATTTTGTTGCGACGCTAGTGATTTTTGCTTCGCAAAACTAACTCGCTCGGTCAGGCACTTTGTGTCCTGAATCGCGCCACAAAATCATTTTCCTCGCTTAGTTCATGAAATTAAAATATTTATTTTTAGGATTATTGTTTTTAGGATTATTATGGGCAAAATCCGCAACTGCGCAAATTTGCCAACTTTGTGTTGTAACAATTGGAGCTGGCCTTGGACTTTCAAGGTGGCTTGGAATTGATGATGTTGTTTCGTCCGTATGGATAGGAGCATTATTAGTTTCAATAATTTTATGGACATTAATGTATTTAAAGAAAAAAGGGTGGAGTTTTCAAAATGATGGTGTTGTAATAACTTTAGTCTATATATTGTTAATATATATTCCACTTTATTATGTTGGAATCATAGGGAATTCGGAAAATCAAATTTTTAGACTTGATAAAATAATTTTTGGCTCAAGTATTGGATTAGTCGCTTTTTTTATAGGTTATTGGATAAATCTTTATATGAAGAAAAAAAATAATGGAAAAGCATTTTTTTCATTTCAAAAAGTTGTTATACCTATCTTAGCTTTAATAATAACAAGTTTAATTCTATGGAGAATAATTTAAAAATTGACGAGTTTATTAAAAAAGTTCAAAGCAATAAACAAAATGAGCTCGATTTGTCTTCTGACGAAGATTTATCAATTGCCATAATGAATTTGGTCTCAATTGAAGAGCATTTTTTCTTTACTGGAGCTAAAACCGGCAAACCCGAATATTTTGATTTGGCGCAAACAGCCCGCAAAATGCGCGGAGAGCTTTTAAAAAAGTTGGTTAAAGACGTTGAGCCGGGTTCTGAACAATGGTGCATTTCAAAACATTTGTTGGCAGCTTCAATGAGGCTTATGGAGGTTGGAACTAAGGCTCAAGGACAAGGAAAAAAAGAAGATGCGCAGGATTTGTTTAAAAAAGCTTATGAACTTTATTCGCTTTTTTGGGGGCTGAACTTAAAGCTAATAAATTTGGGTGAAGTCAAAAAAATTGACGACAACCAAATAGACAAAAAAGATAATTCAAAAAAAAGTCTTTTAGGCAAACTGGGAGACATGGTAAAATATGTTGTTGATTGTTGCAAGGAATAGTTTATAATGGAACCCCGCTCAACGGGGTTTTTGTTTGCAAAAAGTAAAAGTGGTATAATAAAGAAAAAATAAGCAAAAGGGGAATTACCCGCCAAAACCCGTGGGAATTAGGCGGGTGATTATTCTTTTGCTCATAATCATGTTTGGATTAAATAAAAGTTTGCCGAAGTTTTGCGATTTAAGGGGAAAAGTTGCCATTGTAACCGGAGCTGCTAAAGGAATGGGAAAAGCAGACTCCATAAAGTTGGCGCAGGCTGGAGCAAAAGTTGCGCTGTGCGATATTGATTTGATAGGATGCCAGCAGGTTGTAGAAGAAATAAAAAAAATGAGAGGCGAGGCGCTGGCTGTAAAATGCGATGCGAGCAAAAAAGCAGAAGTTGATAATGTTGTGGCAGAAACTCTTAAAAAATTTGGCAAAATAGATATTTTGGTTAATAACGCCGGCATTTTTCCATTTGAGCCTTTTTTACAGATGCCCGAAGTAAATTTTGAAAAAGTAATTGATGTAAATTTAAAAGGATATTTTTTAATGGCTCAAGCTTGCGCCAAAGAAATGGCAAAACAGAAATCTGGAGCCATTGTAAATATTTCTTCCATAGCCATGGGGCAGGTAGGAGTGGGGTTTGCGGGATTGACTCATTATTGCGCGTCAAAAGGTGGAATTGTGGCGATGTCACAGGCAATGGCTTTAGAATTAGCTCCTTTGGGAATTAGAGTAAATTGCATTGCTCCTGGAGCAATTGATACGCCCGGCGCTTCTGACGTTAATATGGATGAGAAAGTTATGGAAGCAATGCTGGCTCCAATTCCAATGAAAAGAAAAGGAAATTCAAAAGAAATTGCCAATGCAGTTTTGTTTTTAGCATCGGACGAATCTTCATATATGACGGGAAGCACAGTTGTAGTTGATGGGGGATGGGTAGCAGGTTAAGGTAAATTTTGCTTGACAAGACCTTTTGTTAAGCTAAAATAGGGTAATATTATTAAAAATTAAAAAAATGCCAGAAGCATATTGTGTAAAATGTAAAGCAAAAAGAGAAATGAAAGACGCTAAAGAAGTCTCAATGAATGGCAAGGGCGGAAAAAAGAGAGCGGCAATGAAGGGCGTTTGTCCGAAATGCGGAACAAATATGTTCAGGATAATGGGAATGAAAAAGTAATTTTAAAAAACATCGGTTCTTGCAGGTGTTTTTTAAAGCGGGAGAAAGATATGCAAGAAGAAAAAATCTTGTTAAACGCTACGCTCTGTTTTCCAATCAAAGGCGGTAAGGTCCTTCTTGGGATAAAAGCCAAAAAGATTGGGCAAGGTCGCTGGAATGGATACGGAGGCGGAATTGACGGCGATGAAACGCCAGAGCAATCAATTTTAAGAGAGCTTGCTGAAGAAGCCAAGATAAAAGCTTCGGCAGATTCCCTTGAAAAGGTTGCGATTGTTGATTTCCACAACACAAACAGCGATGGTCGTTCCTTCACTTGCAGGGTTCATGTTTATTTTGTTTCCCAGTGGGAAGGCGAACCGCAGGAAACAGAAGAAATGCTTAGACCGACTTGGTACGGCAAGGACGCACTGCTGTTGGATGGTATGATGCCTGCCGACAGAGAGTGGCTCCCAATTGTTCTACGGGGAAAGAAAATACTTGCGGAGGCGCATTACGGACCATTCCAGAAAACCCTTTTAGGGGAAGTGAAGCTTCGATATGTTAGTTTTTTCTCTATTTAGAGCTCGCTTAGTACTAATATAAACAGTGAGCTTTTTATTATACAAAAAATAAACTGTCTTACAAATTTCAAAGCTTTGAATTTTTGTAAGAGCCATGATATAATTAAAAATGGCGACATAATAAGAATATGAAGATATCTATTACTGATAAATTTCTTTGGGATATTTATAATTTTTTTGAGAAAGCAAATGACGCTACAGAT
>JBBTVU010000083.1:0-1918 GCA_038063115.1 Patescibacteria group bacterium
TTTCCGCTTTCCGGGCTTCTTTGAATTGACCATCCGCTAATATCAACATCAAAATCATTAGGGTTATACAATTCAACCCAGTCATCTTTTGTTGTTTGGCCTTCAATTTGAATCTCGTTTATGATAATTGGTTTTATTTCAATTAGCGGCGGAGGCAAAGGCAATTCAACTTTTGTAAAAACCGGTTCTGCAGGGAGCCAATCAGATTCGTTTCCAGCAATATCTTTTGCTTTTATTTGAAAATAATACGTTTTTTTATCTTCTCCTGTAAAATCCCTTTTAAGTATTTCTGAGTCGCCCGGGCTAACCGCTAAAAGCGAATCTTCATTCCATTCGCCCGTTTCTTCTTTCCAATGAAAAATATAACTGCCAACTCCCGAAGGCGTAACCGTATCAAGCGGATCTGCAATTGTAAAATTAACTGAAAAATTGAGGCTGTTTTGCAATCCGTCTAAAGTAAAACTGACTTCTGGCGGAGTAATATCTTTTGGCGGTTCAACATAAATTGTGTTTTGAAACTTTGGCGTTGGACTGCAAATTATAAGTTCTCTGCAAAAACTTTTATTTTCATCAATTGCTCCCAAATTTATTTCATCTGATATGTCTCTGTTGGGGTCTTTTAAAATAAGTGAATTATTTTCTGTAAAAGTTAGGCCGTCTAATAAAATATCTGCGCTGGCGCCTGTCCGAGAAATTAAAAAATAACCATTAGCCAAAATTGTTTTTCCCTCAAATTTTATTGAAGAAACTAAAGAACTCCAAGAATCTGCTGTTGCTGTTTTTCTTTGCAAATACCAGTCAGTTAAACTGACATCTGTTGAATTTGGGTTGTATAACTCAATAAATCTCTGCCCTATTGGAGCAATCTGAATTTCTGAAATTAAAATTTTCGGATAGACAACTTGCGGCGACCCTCCGCCTCCGCCGCCTGTGGGCGGCGTCGGCGTCGGCGGAGCCGCTGTTAAAAACTCGTCTGAAATTTCTCTGTTTGGATTTTTTAAGGCAAGGCTGTTATTTTCCGTAATAGTCAAATCGTCCAAAAAAATATTGGCTGAGGGGTCTGTTTTTGAAATTAAAAAATAACTCTTTGCTGAAATTTTTTTACCCTCAAATTTTGGCGAAGAAACGCAAGAGCTCCAAACATCAGATGTTTCTGTTTTTCTTTGCAGATACCAATCTGTTAAATTAACTTCTGTTTCGTTTGGATTATAAAGCTTAATAAACCTCTGTTCAATGGGTAGGCTGACTTCTGAAATTAAAATTTTTAAATAATTTGGCTTTGCCCCGCTGCTAACATAAACTTTTTGAGGCAGTTCTTCTGGCAGTTTACTCTGTTCTTCTGCTTTTTCTTCTTTGTCCTCTTTTATCTCTTCTGGTTGTTCATCTATTTTTTGCTCGTCAGCAGGTTTTGACTGGGCAATAAGCTCTTCAACCTGCTGTTGTATTATGTCTAATTTTTCTGCAATATCGTCTAGCTGGTCTTCTAAACTCAAACTATGTTTTGTGTTCTGCTCTGCCGGCAAAACTTTGTCGGGTTCTACGGGCGGTAAATCGTCTTCCAAATTATGTGTCAAAGATGCCGTTAAAAATTCCTGACTAATAAAAATTTCGTTAGGTTCAAAACTAAAATTCGCTGCCAGTGACAAAAAAATTATCAAAAATGCAAAAACCCAACTTTTTCTTAAAAGCTTTAGCATAAGTTGCAATAGTTCTTCTATTTTATAATTTCTTAAAATTATCTACAACTTCCGACATATAGCTTTCTTTGTAAAAACCTTCTACACAATCCAGCTATACACGAATTTCACGATCGTAAAATTACTGCATAGCTGGCTATTTTAATCCAAAGATTGTTTTTAAGTGTTCCGCATTGTCTATTAAATCTATTGTTCCATATCTAACATATTTTCTTATGTCA
>JBBTVU010000084.1:0-3986 GCA_038063115.1 Patescibacteria group bacterium
TTGTAATTATATCTTGCGGATCTTGCTTATAAAATTTTTGTAAATCGCGGCCGGCAAGCAAATTAAATCTCTGGTCAGTGCCGCCAATTTCAACATCAGCTTTAACTGCCACCGAATCATATCCTTGCATCAGGGGATATAATAGTTCGCGCAAAGAAACTCTTTTGCCCTCGTCTAATCTTTTCCGAATATTTTCGCGGGCATTGAATTCAGCCAGAGAAAAAATATCAGCCTGCAATCCAATTTCAGCATAATTTAATTTTTTCAACCATTCCGAATTATATCTCACTTCGCACTTTTTAATATCTAAAATTTTTCCAGCCTGCGATACATAGGTTTTCATATTTTGTTTGACTGCTTTTTCATCAAGCATTGGCCGTTCACTTTCTTTGTCGGATGTATCTCCAATCACGCCAGTAAAATCGCCGATAATCAAAACAATTTTATGCCCTGCTTCCTGAAAATCCCTCAATTTTAGTAAAGGAATCGCTCTGCCAATATGCAAATTTGGACTAGTGGGGTCAATTCCCAGTTTTACTCTTAGTTTTTTGCCAGAGCGAAGCTTTTTTTCCAAGCTTTCTTTATCAATCACTTCGTCAACTCCCCTTGTTAAAATTTCGTCAATTTTTTGTTGGTTTGTATTTGTCATAAAAAAATAAGTTTATATCATTATAGCCCATAAATCATTGACACGCAATATTAAAAGATATAACATAAAAAAAGTTGCCGTTTGGCAAGTATCAATGTTGATCTTTGACATTCTATTTGAGAAAGGAGGTTTAAAATAGGATTACTTAAAGCGGAGAGGAGGCAAACCTTCGCTTTGTGTTTTATCAAGACACGGAAAGGACAAGTCTATGAAAACAAACGGGAGTAGCAACGACGACGGCAACGGTGAGTGGCCACGAAAGACCCCTAGTCTTATCGCCCTTCCGATCGGGCTCTTTAACACCCGTCCTGAAACCCAGAACCCGCCCCTTGCGGGCGGCGAGGGCAAGCCCAAATCCAAGGGCGGAACGGCGCTTAGCGCCAATGGCCAACAGGGGCGGATAAACCGGCACCTAAAAAAGCGCAGGTCCATGCTTGCGTAACCGTCTTCCGTCCGCCGCTACAAGTTTTCCCTCCTCTCTACTCCGCCTTCTATCTCGTCACGAATGAGAGTCTCTTACCATCCCCTGGGAGCAGACTCTCTTTTTTTTACTAAAATTTATCTGCCAGTTTGTAAATGTCTCCGGCGCCCATAATAATCAGAACATCTCCGGACTTTATTCCGCCAGCTGGCAAATTTTTTATAAATTTTTCGAGTTCGTTTGTCGCGCAATAAACAACGCTCTTCTTGTTTATTTTTTTTACAAGTTTTTCTGCGCTGACTTCCTCGTTAATTTTTTTTGTTTCTCTGCCCGCAACATCATAAATATCTGTAATAACAATGTTATCAATTCTTGCATTCCTAAAAACTTTTACAAAATCATTGAACAAATAATATGTTCTCTGGTGCTGGTGAGGCTGAAAAATGCACCAAATTTTATTTTTAGAATACTTTTCTCGCGCAGCCTGCAGTGTTGATTTTATTTCATTTGGATGATGAGCATAATCGCTTATAATTTTTAATTTACAATTTCCAATTTTCATTTCGCGTTCTTCGAAACGGCGCCATGTTCCGGTAAATTCCGAAAGCGCGTTTAAGGTTATTTCGTCTTTAATTTTTAAAATTCTTGCTACGCTCAAAACGGCTAAAGCATTTGAAACATTATGAATTCCCGGAACTTTCAGAATGTTTTTTATTTTTTTTGATTCTTTTTGTTTTAAAGAGTAACCCAAGCCTTTAAATTTTGAATTCTTATTATCTTTATTAAAAACTAAAAAGCCATCTTTTGGAAGTTTTGCAATAAAATTATTAAACGCTTTTTTGACATTAGTAAACGTTTTAAAATAATCTAAATGCTCTTTGTCTATATTGGTTACCACAATTATTTTTGGTTCATATTGCAAAAACGAAGAGTCATACTCGCATGCTTCTATGACTAAATATTTACTTTTTCCTGCCCGAAAATTGCTATTGCCGAACTCTTTTAACTTTGTACCAACAATAATAGTTGGGTCTAATCCCGCCTCAATTAAAACCAAAGCAATCATCGCTGTGGTTGTGCTTTTTCCGTGGCTACCCGAAACCGCAATTGTAAAATATTCTTTTGTCAGCTCGCCCAAAGCCTCAGGATAGCTTTGTATTTTAATTTTTGAATTTTTAAATTTTTGAATTTTTAAAGCTTCTGTCAGTTCCGCGTTGTCTTTTTTTACAGCAGGACTATAAATTACTAGATCTAAATTTTGAGAAATATTTTCAGGCGCGCTTCCAATAAATATTTTGACCCCTTTCTTCTCTAAAAACTCCGTAATTTCTGAACCAGCCAAATCAGACCCCGAAATTTCGTTGCCTTTTGCCAAATAGTACTGCGCCAACGCGCTCACCCCAATTCCCCCAATTCCAATAAAATGTATTTTCATATTAATTAGGATATATTTCTAATAATTTTTTCCAAACTTTATAAAGTGGTGTTATTTCTTTTTTAATTTTAGGGAATAACCCGGTATCTCTATAGTCTCTTTCAAGTTTTCCAAGTGCTAAATCCTTTCGTCCATCAAGTAACATATCCATATAGCATCCGTCAGTCATATGACTTAAGGAGTCGGCTATCGCCAAAATCTTTGCTTCTACGGTTTCGGGCTGGACGTCCTTACATCTGTGGGCTCTGACACAGTGTGCAACCTTACTTATTTTACCTTCTGCTAAGCCCATCTTTTTTAAAAAACGTTTTACTTCAGCTTCAGATTTTAAATCATGGTCTTTATGGTCTCCAAGCGCGTGCCCAATGTCGTGCAAATAAACAGACAATAAAACTATTTCTCTGTCGGCTTCTGAAAAATAGTTAATAATTTTATCTGCCCATTTTTCAACTTCGTTGATATGTCCCGGTAAATATAAATTTGCTTTGGCAGAACCAAAAGAGACTTTATTTTTTACCAAGATTTTCAAGCAGTGCTGTTTTGTTTGTTTTAATAATTTACTATTCATTTTACGTATCTATCTCTTATTCGCGCGAATTAGAGATGATATAGCTAACAATATTATTTTGTTTTGGAGATAACTTGTACCACATTTCAAGATTTTTCTGATTTCTATCAAGTATGTCTGCGTTGAAAAGCTGAATTAAATGTTTTGAAGTTGATGTAAAAGAAAGATCTATTGCGTCTGCAATATCGCCCACTTTTGCTTCGGGTTTCTTTTTTAAATAACAAATAATCGCCAATCGTCTTCTATTGGCAAGGATTTTTAATATTTTTTCTAAGCTTTTAATTTCAACCATTGTTGCAATATTTATATTATCATATTCGCGCGAATATGATATTAACTTATTATATCACTATCAGAACTAAATCCCAAGCTCGTGGGATTCTAAAATTGTATAAACTGGACCGCCGCGGTGCAATTCTGATTCCATAACTTCAATCGATTCAACTGGAATATTATAATCAATTTCTTCATTTATTTCGGGCCTTTCTTCCGGTTCAATTTTTCTAAATTCCCATTCTAAAATTCGCGCCAGAGTTATATGAGTAGCAAATCCCCTGCCCGCCTCCGGCCTATAACTAACCTTTTCTAATAAACATTCTTGCAAATCATTTTTCAAGTCTAAAAGTTCGTCACTTTTTTCTCCCTCAACCCAAACCATTCTTGGCGGCATTTTTCCTCGCCCGTCCGAAGCCTTGCGCGAAGGAGGGTTAGGAGGTCCATACAAAACTTTATTTAAAACAATATCAAAATTTTTATGCCTTTTTGCGACTTCGTTTACAATTTTACAAACCTCGCCAATTTCAACATCTGTTAGGTCTCCCAAAAATTCCAAAGTAATATGTAAATTATCTTTGGGTGTCCATTTTGCGGGTAGGTCTGGCCATTTTTTTTGGTATATGGCCAATTTCTTTTT
>JBBTVU010000085.1:0-1259 GCA_038063115.1 Patescibacteria group bacterium
AAGTGGCTCTGGAATATTTTGAATGTATATGAAAATCCGCCGCAAACATCATGTTAATTTTAAAAAAAACTGGGCTAGATTTTTTTTATCAGTTAAAAATTCTTTTTTGGACTCATCTAATTTTACAATGCGAATATTATCTTTAATATCTTGTTTTACCATGTCAAAATTTACGAACAATAAATAAAAATTCTGGGCTATGTTAAACTTTGATATATCAACATTTTCCGTTTGGCCGCGAACGGCCAAAAATATTTCTTCTTTGTTCTTTTTTGTTTTTGAACCGAATGCTCTTACTTTTACTATTATTTGCTCAACTGTATTTTTATCTTTTTCGGGCTCGTATTCTCCTTTTCTTTTTATAATTAAATCCACGCTATTTTTGTGTTCTTCTGGCTTAAAAACTATTAACCTGCCGTTTGAACCAAAAACAATACAATCGATAATTTTATTTTCGACTTCTTCTTGTATATTATCTGCCATTTAAAATTTAAACTTTAAAAACTTTATACCCCTCGTGAACTTTTTCTTTTACCTTTAACCCGACAGAATCTCCCTTTTTTGCTGTCTTTACCTCTTTATGGTCAACCTGCATTGAATCAACCGTCTGATTAAAATCTGTACTTTCCCCGCCTATAATCCTAATTTCATCGCCTTCTTTCAATGGGATAGAAAGGTCAACAACCGCCACATTAATATTTGAAAAAAAATGGGTAATTTTACCAATTAATTTTCCTTCTTCTTTTGCCATGTTGTCAAATTATTATTTATTATATTTGATTCGACCGTTTCTGATTTTATTCTATCAGAAATTAACCTTTAAGCAATATATCCAAACATAATCAAAAACCGCCCCAATAATGGGACGGACTTTGAAAAGGGGGTTATAGTCCTCAATGCTCTCGGCCGTTTTCTCGAGCCTAAATTCGGACAAATGAATTTAAGTATATACTTTAACCTCCTTCATTAAGGACTAAAGTGTCCTTGAGAATAAATCTCTCACCCCCTATATTTGCATTTTATTCTTTAAAATAAATTTGTCAATACTTTACAATATTTTATTTTACACGAGATACGCGGGTAAAACCAGAACACGGCACAATTTCAATTCCTTGTTTTTCTAATTCATCCATCAGCAAATTTACACCCAAAGAGTCAGAGGAAATATGGCCGGCTATTACAATGTTAATATGGGCAGCTTCAGCTTCTTTTTTGTGTTCTTCTGAAATATGCATGCCAACCACTGTTCCAATGCCAAC
>JBBTVU010000086.1:0-4633 GCA_038063115.1 Patescibacteria group bacterium
GATGAACTTACCCGAATGAGATACCGCCAGCTCATTGATGACGAAACTTTTTTGAAAGAAAAAAATACTCTGCAAAATAAAATCATTCAGTTGCAGGAAAATCTGCGGCAGACAGAGACACGGGCAGAGAAATGGATTGAGCTGACTGAAAAAACATTTGCTTTTGCTACTTATGCTCGTAAAGCGTTTTTGATGGCAAAAGGAAAAGAAGGGTTAGAACTGAAAAAAGAAATCCTGTTGGCTTTGGGCAAAGTGCCGATAATTAAAGATAGAAATTTGTTTATTGAA
Organism: Patescibacteria group bacterium; assembly: GCA_038063115.1. Classification (GTDB taxonomy): domain Bacteria; phylum Patescibacteriota; class Minisyncoccia; order Minisyncoccales; family Staskawiczbacteraceae; genus GWA2-37-10. Next base: position 289 of record JBBTVU010000086.1, read on the forward strand.
CCGAATAGTTGGTTTGCAGAGGTGCAAAATGACTACCCTGCCCTAAAAGCAAAGTATTTAGGGTTAGAACTGGAAAAAATAGGGCTAAATAAGCACAAAACAGAGGTTTTAAGCTCTGTTCGTGCACACTGGCTCCGCAGGTAGGATTCGAACCTACAACCTTATCCTTACACTTTATCCTGTGTTACCACAAGCATGGACTATATCATTGCCATGCCACCTAAATGGTTTAGGCACCTCGGTATCTAGTCTCTACGGCGCTCCTCCGCAATGCGGAGGTTCCCACGGTATTACCCATTTCAGGGCTTCACCGTTATCCCGAGATTATTCATCCCAAAGTTTCCTTGGGGAGCTGCGTAATGCCGGCTTCAATTTCTCTATGACAATTGGCGCAAACTAGGATACATTTGTCTAATTCTTCCTTTGTCCTCTTCCAAGACCTTATGTAACCTTTGTCGCCAATGCTAAAAGATTTTTGACCGCTGACATGATGAAGATCCAATGCTCCAGGATATTTATTATATCCACAAATTTGGCAATGACCTCCTTTATATTCAATAGCCATGAGTTTAATCTTTCGCCGTCTTTTAGCAACGGCTCTAATTAATTCTTCACGTCTATCGGCATATTTTCTTTTTTCTGTCATATAGTTTTATTAATTAATTATATGACACAATAAAGAACTTTCACAGGGATTTGCTCTACCATTGAGCTACTGCGGAATGCTGTTTATTCTTAATATACTAAACTATACGATTTTTTTCAAGTTTTTGTTTACCGATTTCAAATAATAGAAAACAAAATCTTAGCTGTGGAAAGGGGGTTGACACCTTTTTTCTTATTTGATACACTATTGTTATAGTTATGAAAAGCAGAAAAAACCTATTAGAACAGTTAAAACCCCTACCTCATTTTACCAAAAGCACGGTCCGTCAGTTAGGCGAGCAGTTGGGGTTAAAGATCGCAACAGTTGATGTGTATATCAGCCGATTTTTTAAGTCCAGAGAAATTATCCAGCTTAAAAAGGGTTTGTATGTATCCGCCGATTTTTTGAGTAAAAATAAGGATGATATTTCTTATTCCTTTTATCTTGCCAACATCATTCGTACGCCATCGTATGTCAGTTCATGGGCAGCTCTTCAGTATTATAACTTAGCCACAGAAGCGATACGCTCCGTAACTTCAATAACGCCAAAAGTTACAAAGAATTATGAAACTAAAGCTGGAAATTTTAGTTATCAGTCAATAAACAAAGAACTTTTTTCGGGTTTTTCCTTAATAAAAGGAAAATTTGATTTTTTCATTGCCCCTCCGGCAAAAGCGTTATTTGATTTGCTCTATTTTAAAACACATCAGTTTCGCGGCGTAAAAGAAAAAGAAATTAAAACATTAATTGAAGAGTTGAGGATAGATTTTGACGAGACGTCAAAAGATGAGCAGAAAAATTTTTATTTACTAATTAAGAAGTATTTTCATGAGTGAACAGATTTTAACCATATTAAAAAGAAAGCTTGATGGCCTTTCAGCTTTTGGTAATATCGACGCTGAAACTCGGCGCAATGTTTTAAAAGAGGAACTTCAGTACTATATCCTAAACTTCATCTATCACCATTCAGAATATAATAAATGGATTATGTATGGCGGTTCAGCTCTCCGTATAATTCACGAACTTGACCGTATGTCAGTCGATTTGGATTTTGAGCTTTCCGAAAAAATAACCGAAAAGTTGTTGAAAGATTTAAAAGAAGAAATTGAAGAACATTTTAAAAACACTTATGGAGCAAGTCCTGACTTTTTGGCTGCAAAAATAACTACGGGCAGGGGGTTGCTTTTAAAATTTAATGTTGGTAGGGAATTGAGCCTTGACCATCTTTCAAATCAGGTACATGTAAAAATTGACCTCAATTATTTTGTCGCGCCCAAAACAGTAACCGAACGTCAGCCCATAAACCATGATCAGCTATCTTTTGTTATTTTGACTTATAACATGGCTTCGCTTATGGCGAGCAAAATCGCCGCCATTTTTTTACGAGGAACCCGTGGTGTTGGCAAAGCAATTTATGAAGAAAAAGGACGGGATGTTTATGACCTGCTTTGGTATATGAATAAAAGGGTTGTGCCTGATTTTGATTACCTTGTGGCCAAGAGCATTGACATAAAAGACCCGCGTACACTTTTGAACAAACTAACGTTTCAAATGAATAAAGTCAGCAAAGAAAATTTAAAACAGGATTTACTTCCGCTGTTTACCAATAGAAAGTATATTGAGAATTGGCTCGACAACTGGCTCGAAAGTTATCTGCGACTTTTAGATGCTTACAAAATTAGAACCGTAACAACTTTTGAGAGCGCAAAAATTTTTCAGGATTTCCACGATGACAGTTTCCGTTTTACTTATTCTTACAAAACCGAAGACGGCGGTTTGATTCGAGTAAATTATATTATGAGTGATTACTGGGTTGAGTATAGCGAGGGAGATTTGCCGGTTAAAATAGATAAAGAGTTGGAGGAAAAAATTGAATTTGGTGTTAATGGTGTAAGATCCAGACCGTCGTTAGGAGACAAATTAAAACAGTACGCCACTCTTTTCTATCAGAAAACCGAGAATTATTTTAAAAAAACGAACCAAATAATTCTCGGCGACAGTATAACAACTAAATCCATAAGAATGACAGCGGATAATCTTAATCAAAAGGAGCAGATCGTGCTCAATAAGTCGCTTTTGTTATCCTGCGAACTAGATGATTTATTGAAGTAAAACAGCTTTTTTGCTTGCATAATATTTTCAAGGATTTTTGTTTTTGTGATAGAATATATTTACTATGAAAATACGGCGGAGGTTTACAGTTAAAAAAAGAGAGCTCGCGAGAATTTTTGTTGAAAACAGAATAAGTTATTTCAATAAAATTTATAAATTTGAAATAAATCGCGTTGTAATAAAAAATACAAGCACGCGGTGGGGGAGCTGTTCTAAAAAACGAAATCTGAATTTTAATTACAAGATTATTTTTTTAAGGCCGGAGCTGGCAGATTATTTGATTGTCCACGAACTTTGCCACTTGGGAGAGCTAAACCATTCTAGAAAATTTTGGGGGCTTGTTAAAAAAACAATTCCCGATTATAAAGAAATAAACCGCAAATTGAAAAGCACGCCAATAAATGTGGTATAATAAACTATATGAAAAAGTCGAATTAAAAAATTGAATTTAAAAATATGGAATTAAAAAACGCGTTAATAACAACGGCATCTATTTTGGGCATTGTAGTTTTTGTAATTTTGATTGGTTTTAGCGTTTATAATTTATATAACAGTCTTGCAGTGTCGTGGGGGTATAGCAGCGGTTGTGGCATAGGGGGTTGCCCAGGAGCAGACACTCCATATGTATCTGGCGCATGCAACCAGTTTAAAGATAACTATGAGTTGTCTATATCTATTAGCAACGGCAAGAAAGAAATGAAGGGCATTAGGTGCGAATTGGTATCAAAGGGAGGCATGACCTCTGATAAGGATGATTCTTCTTTGTCATTTATATCTCCTAATTCGTCTGACCTTTGCATTTTTGCGCTTAAAGGAGAATCAACAGGTTCTGTAACGGCAAGAATAAGCTATTCTTTAAAGGGTTTTTGGGGAGATAAAAAGTTTTCTTCAATAGTTACTCCTTATCCTGCTTGCGGCGAAACTATAGATATTTACGGAACTCAAGAAAAAGTTGCGCCTCCAAAATAGTAGGTTGTAGGGCGGATACATTAAAAATGCCCCCGCCGCCGCGGCGGCGGGGGCATTTTTACTTAGAAAAATTTCGGCGCTATTGCCTTTTTGAAAAAATGGGTCTATAATAAAAACTTGATTATTGGTTTATTTTTTTATGGAAGAAATTTCGCTAAAAGCGCAACAATTATTTTCATTGGGAAATTACAGCGTTACAAACGGCCTGCTTTTGACTTTTGTGGTTTCAATTATTTTGATTTCTTTGTCTTTTGTCATAAGCAGAAAAGTGAAAATTATTCCCGGCAAGCTTCAGGCTGTTGCAGAAATGGGGGTGGAGGGCCTTTTAAATTTAATGGAATCAACTCTAGGCAGCGCCTTAAAAGCCCAAAAATATTTTCCGTTGGTTGCGACAATTTTTATTTTTATATTATGTTCAAATCTTTTAGGAATTTTTCCGGGAGTGGGCTCGGTATGGATGGAAAACAGCGGGGCAGAGGTTCCGCTTTTTCGTTCTCCGGCAGCTGACTTAAATTTTACTTTGGCATTTGCTGTTATTTCTGTTTTGCTAACTAATATTATTGGCATGGCATCGGTGGGAACTTTCAAACACCTTGGCAAATTTTTCAATTTATCAAG
>JBBTVU010000087.1:0-2572 GCA_038063115.1 Patescibacteria group bacterium
GCCTCTTCGGGAAACTTTTCATATATTTTTTGGAAGGCATCTGCTGATTTTTCAACAACTTGTTTAAATTTATCTTCAAAACCAGCTTCGCGAATTTCGGGAGGCAAATCATATCCGTGCACAACAGTTACCGGCTGATTAGATTGCGTACACATTCTGTGGCGTTGAACATCGCGAAATGCTCCGTAGTCTAACAAAATATCAAAAGTATAATAAATATGCTCTAATTCTCTCAACGGTGCGTCAAATTTATCCCTACGTTTTAATGTTTCATCAATTATTTTTTCTTTTTTCTCATCTGTCATATATAAAATTTTCTTCTGAATTTCTTCATGAGATAAACTTGTATAAGGATAAAGTATTGCCGCAATTAATTTATTTACTGCATTAACATCATAATCAACAATTGTTACTGCCTGATTATTCCCGGCGTCCCTGCCCAATTCCCAGTCAGCAATTTTTTTCAATTGCTCTTTTGTCTCAACAATATAATTATTTTTGTTGGCAAATTTCAGCAAAGTTGGAACTGCCTCCATTGCGTTATCTTTCATTTCTTTGCCAATGTCCTGCATTTCTTTTAACGGGTGGCTCAAAAGTTTTGAAATTAAGTGTTCAAGCTCTCTTGTATTAATTGTCATTCCTAAATTTGTCAAAATCGCTGAGGGCAGTAAATATCTTAAATTGTCACAGGCTCTGGACTTTGAAACCATATTATAAAGCTTTTCATCCTGGTCAGCCGGCTTTGGATATTTTTGCTTTACGAAATCCATTATGGGCCCGTTAATCTCTTCATAGGCATCCATTAAAGAATTAACTGCGTCTAAATAAACATCCTTCAAATCAGAGTTGATTACATTTTCAGGCATATACAATTTATCTTTGTTAAAAGTCTGATATCTTGATGACTTTTCCGTGAAAGAAGCAAGGCGCGAATCTTCAATGGCTTTTGTGGCAATATTTGAAATATTTTCAACCGCCAGAGAAATTACCGCGTGTTCGGCAATTGACGAATGCCCAAAACCCACCACCCATTTTTCGTGAAAATCAGCTGATTTTTCTTCTGTCAGTTCCTTTGCAATTTTATCAAATGGTTCGGCAGACCTTGAACATTTTGCAAAAGTTACAGCTTTTACCTCGGGCATTAAATCATTTGGCAATGTATAAATTCTTCGATCTTGTGTCATATGCTTGTTGTTTTCTTCAATTATTTTAATAACTTTTTTGTTAATAATTTCTGCTGGCAACATTTCTCCATTTTCCAAGCATTCTACAATTGCAAAATCATTTGGAAATTCTTTTGCCGCGGTTAAATAAGAATTTAATGCGTTTTCTAAATGATTTTTGCTTTCCTCATGTATGTCTTGTTTTTTATCATCGCCCAAATAGCTCGCCCTTCTCTCTTTCTTCTTTTCATCAGTTATATTATTAGATAATTTCAACGAAAATTCAGCAGATGTTTTTAAAATAAAAGTGTAATCCGGTTTTGGAATTTTAAAAATTCCGTATTCCAAATTATACAGCCATGTCACATATTTTTTCCAATCTTGTTTATCTTTAATTTTTCCTCCTTGGTGCCCAATATTAGAAACCAAATACCTGTCAGAAATAACAATTTTGCCCTCGCTTAACCATTTTTTAATTTTAAAGCTGGCATCGTAGCGGTCACTGGCATAAAAAATTGAGGCAACCTCCGGACCCACTTGTTCTGAAGCGCCGTACTTTCCAGTTAAATAATCGTCAACCATGGCAGAAGACCGCTCTCCATGCTGGGGAAAATCAATTTTTTCCACCTCAAAGCCCCGCTGTTTATAATATTCAGCCAATAATCTGGTCTGTGTTGCCTTGCCGCACCCGTCAATTCCCTCAAACACAAAAAACCTTCCCTTTTCATGAGGAAATAAATTCTTTTGGTCGGGGCTTGGTTTATTAAGATGTTGATTATAAACAATGCTCATCCAAACACTATGATTTACGTTGTCGGCCAGCTCTTTAACTGTCATTAGCTTACCCTCCATTTTATCTATTTCTTTCACATTAATGTCTGAGCTGTCTCCAATAAAATGATAAACCAAGCCCAAATGCACTTTTTCAACATCGTGCGATTCGTCATTGATTATTCCGATAAATTTTTTTTCAAGCAATTTTCCCCGAAAATTTACTTCTTCTTCCCACTCGCGCATCATGCCAGTTTCTAAAATATCTTCATCGCCATTAATATCTTCTTTGTTTATATGCCCGCCAACCCCCAGCTGATAATCGTTGTTCACCAATCTTTGCTCCCCTGCGTTTGCAAGATATTTGTAGGCAAAAAATTTGCCCTCAAAACTAAAAAGCATATAAGGGATTATCTGCTGGAAAGAATTATCATTCTCGACATCTCCCCTTCTTTTAAATTGGCAGTTATTTTTAATCAAATCCAAATAATAATCCAGATTTTCTGTCTTCAACCCTTGCCACCTGCCTTGCTCAAAAATTTTTTCACTGGCCACCACAAGCACCAGCTCATCATCTTTATTTGCCATAATTTTTCAGCAGTTACAACCGGCCTGTTCGTCGGTATTATTGATTTCCT
>JBBTVU010000088.1:0-1046 GCA_038063115.1 Patescibacteria group bacterium
TCCTTTTTGCAGTTTTGGCAAGTTTTAATCTCGGTTCCTCTTGACATGGTTTTATAATTTGCTATAATTAACTTACTTTTGGGGTTACCCACTGATCCCCGCGAAAGCGGGGTGACGATTATTTCAACTTGAGCAATTGCTCAAGTTTTTCTTTTACTTTTTTGAAATCATTATCATCTATTGTCGCTAACCTGCTTTCAAAACGATTTGTGCTAAACATTTTAATTTGATACAAAAGAACATATCTTTTTTGGTTATTTATCGAAATATCTATAAACCAAGAACCAATTTTTTCCCTTGAAGAAAGCGGCAAGCCGATAAAACAGTTGCCAGATAATTTCCTAAACACCAGCACCGGTCTTCTAAAAATTTCTCCTTTACCGCAAGATTCATTGGCAATATTTACTCCAACAGACATCCACCAAATTTCTCCCTCCTTAAAGAAAAATTTCTTATTTATTTTCTCTAATTTCTTTTTTATATTATTCCACTTATCGAAATCTTTTTCCATTTTATATTATTAGCGGTGCATTTATTTCTTCGACATGACTACTTTTTTGTATTCTGGCAAATGATCTAAAACAAGACCTGTTCCTTTTATTACGCAAAACAACAGCTCTTCGTCAACAAAACAAGGCACTCCTGTGCTTTGGGCGACCAACTCATTAATTTTTGGAAGCAGAGCCCCGCCACCAGACATTATAATTCCTTTATTCATAATATCGGCAGAAAGTTCTGGCGGAGTTTCTGATAAAACTGTTTTTGCAGCCTGCATAATTTCTGCCAGTACATCTGAAATTGCTTCGCAGATTTCGTTGTTTGATATTTTAATATTTCTCGGCAAACCCAAAATTAAATCTCTTCCCTGAATTTCTAAATACTTTAGCTCTTTCTGCGGAAGGGCGGTGCCAACCTTAATTTTTATTTCTTCAGCTGACTGCGTCCCAATCGCCAGATTATATTTTTTCTTTATATATTCGGCAATGGCTATATCAATTTTATCTCCGGCAACTCTTACGGAATGCACGGTTACAATTCCCCCCAAA
>JBBTVU010000089.1:0-2151 GCA_038063115.1 Patescibacteria group bacterium
TTTTATTTTTTCTGCAGTATCCTATTGCTTTAATTTTTCCCTCCACTCCCCTGTTTCCAAATCCTCCAGGCACAATTATTCCAGCATATTTTCTAAGTTCATTTAACGTTTTGGAATCTTTTTCAAAATCTTCCGCTGAAATCCAAAAAATTTTCGCTTTTCTGTTTTGCGAAAATGCAGCGTGCTTTACGGCCTCAATTATAGAAATATATGAGTCCATTAAAGTAAAATGGCCCGATTCAAAATATTTTCCGACAATGCCAATTTCAACTATTTTAGGCTTGTTTCTTATCAGTTTTACCAGATCACCCCATTCTTTTAAATCGCTTGACCTTGGTTTTATTCCGAATTTTTTCAAAATTCTGTTTCCAATATTTTCTTTTTCAAAATTAATCGGGCATTCGTAAACAGATTTTACATCTGGAGCCGAAATTATGTCTTCTGGCAGAACATTGCAAAAAAGCGACACTTTTCTTTTTCTTGGTTCGTCCAGCGGCAAAACCGACCTAGCTAGAATCATGTCTGGCTGTATGCCCGCCGAGTTAAGGGTTCTTACGGCGTACTGGGTTGGTTTTGTTTTCATTTCTCCAATCATTTTTGGAACCGGAAAGTAACTTACCAAAACAAAAAGCACATCTTTTGGATGTGAAAGCTTCAACATTCTGGCAGCCTCCAAAAACAGCATATTCTGGTATTCGCCAACTGTGCCGCCAATTTCAATTAAAACAAAATCTGCTTTTACTTTTTTTCCTGCGCGATTGATTGTTGCAATAACCTCGTTTGGAATATCGGGCACCACCTCAACGCACCTGCCGTTATACTCAAGATTTCTTTCTCTGCTTATGACAGCCTGGTAAACGCGGCCAGTTGTCATATAGTTATCTGTATAAATATTTTCGTCTAAAAATCTTTCGTAGTTTCCAACATCTTGGTCGCACTCTATGCCGTCATCGGTCACAAAAACTTCTCCATGCTCTACCGGATTCATTGTTCCAGCATCAACATTTATATAGGGGTCAATTTTAATGGCTGTTACTTTAAACCCTTTGCTTTTTAAAATTCTCCCTATGGAAGCCGTAGCTATGCCCTTGCCAATACCAGACATCACTCCACCTGCAACAAAAATATATTTCATTTTTCGCCCGTTATTATTAAACTTATTTCAACTTCTAAATTATGGTCTAAGCTTATTTTTATTGGGAATTCTCCGAGTTCTTTAATGGGCTCAGATAGCTTAATCTGGAATTTTTTTACCTCAAAACCCATTTCTTTTAATTTTTCTACAATTTTTTGGCTGTTGATTGATTCAAATAGCTGGCCTTCTTCTCCGACTTTAACATTAATAGCCACCTCTGACCCATCGAGTTTTGAAGCCAATTCTTGAGCTCGCTTTAAATCTTCTTCTGCTTCCCTGCTAATAATTTCTTTTTGGTCTTCAAGCCATTTTAACGCCTGCTTAGTTGCCGCTCTGACCAGTTTTTGAGGCAATAAAAAATTTCGGGCGTGGCCGTTTTTTACCTCTTTTACTTCATATTTTTTTCCAAGACCATCAACATCTTGCAGAAGAATCACTTTCATATTTTTTTATTTATTATATTTTATAGAATATTTTAATTCAATATTACATTCTATTTTATATTGCCAATAATTTCAAGGGCTTTGTCCAGTTGCGGGTCTTTTTGAGCCTCAATGTCTTTGTCTGAAATGCTGACCTTAATATCTGGCTCTAAACCAACTTCTGAAATTGAGGTTCCTTTTGGAGTGAGCCATTTGGCAATTGTCACCTTAAGAAAAGATCCACCCCTTAAATCAACCACTTGCTGAACCGAACCTTTGCCAAAAGATTTCTCTCCAATTAATTTTATGTTTCTATTGTCTCTTAATGCTCCTGCTAAAATTTCTGAGGCCGAAGCTGAACCTTGGTCTATCAAAACAACCAACGGATAATTTGCCAAATTAGCATCTCCCTCTGTTTTATATTGTTTTTGTTCTTTGCCCTTGCCAAAATCTTCAATGGTTACTACTTTTCCTCTTTGCAAAAACCAGCCGGCAATTTCCTGTGAAATTTCAAGATATCCGCCCGGATTGCCCCTTAACTCTAAAACTATTCTTTTAGCCGGTCCGGACAAAATTTCAAGAGCTGCTTTTTTA
>JBBTVU010000090.1:0-1539 GCA_038063115.1 Patescibacteria group bacterium
TTGTTTGGCCGTATCGCGAATACATTCTGTATAAATCGCGAGCAAAAAGCCCGGCCTCGTCTCCGCCGGTGCCGGCACGTATTTCGATTATCACAGCTTGCTGGGATAATCGCCCTGAGCTTGCCGAAGGGCTCCCTTCCGGTTCCCCTGGCTTGTAATTTTTCCAGTCCTCGGCAGTAAATTTTGAAAAATCTGGTTCCATTCATAAATCGTATCACAAAACCTTGTTTTTGGAAAGATTTTTTGGTAACATCCAAATCAGTTCACCTTCATGTTAGTTTAGGAGACTACAATGGTTAAAGGCGAGTTTACCTGGAAGGACCCAAACAAGGTCAAGTATCTTCTTTTTTTCGATTCTGGAACTAGGGTTGGAACTATGCGGCGAATCATCGCTGGTAATGACCAGGAGGCACAGGAAAAAGCAAAGGCATTTCTTCTGGAGGCTCGCAAGCGCAGAGATTGGTTGGAATCCAACCAATCGACGGAAGAAGAGATCGGTAAGGTTGACGTAAGTCTATTCCGTTTAAGCGAGGTTTGGAAAAGCTCTGACGCTTTACCTGACCGATAACGCAAAGGGCCGTTGCAATAGCGCAACGGCCCATTTTTGCGGATACTTGTATTTCTGCGGTCGCAAAAGTTTAAGTATTTGAAAATTTAGGCATTGGAAATTCCGCCCGAGCCGCAACGAGGGCGGTAACGAGGGCGGGGGTATTGCTTTTTGTGAAAAAGTCTGATAATATAATGTTTATTATACGCATATGAAAAAAGACATACATCCTAAATATTATAAGGCTACCGTAAAGTGCGCCTGCGGGAACACTTTTACAGTTGGCTCTACAAAAGAATTTATAGAAACTGAAGTTTGCGCTTCTTGCCACCCTTTTTATACAAAGAAAGAAAAGGTTATTGACACATTGGGCAGAGTTCAGAAGTTTAAAGACAGGGCTTCAAAAAAGAGGGTAACAACAAAAAAGAAAAAATAAAAATATATGGCACAAGATATTAAGTTAAATGTAGAAGAAATGGCCCAAGCTGGAATGAATTTCGGGCATAGAGTCTCAAAGCTCCATCCAAAAATGAAGCCCTATGTTTCTAGCATTAAAAACAATGTTAATATTATTGATTTAGAAAAAACTGCTAAAGATTTTGAAAAAGCTTTAAAGTTTATTTCAAAACTTATCGCAGAAAATAAAACATTGCTTTTTGTAGGAACAAAAATTCAGGTGAGAAATTTGGTAAAAACAACAGCAGAAGAATGTAACCTGCCATACGTTACAGAAAGGTGGCTTGGCGGAACAATTACCAATTTTGAAACAATACAAAAAAGAGTTGAATATTTTAAAGATTTAGAAAAGAAAAAAGTAACAGGAGAATTAGAAAAGTATACCAAAAAAGAGAGATTGATGTTTGATAAAGAATTGGAGTCTTTAAGAGTTAAGTTTGAAGGAATTAAAAATATGCCAAAATTGCCAGACGCAGTATTTATTTTTGACATTAAAAAAGACGAGGCCTGCGCCAGAGAGGCAAGAATTAAACAAA
>JBBTVU010000091.1:0-3190 GCA_038063115.1 Patescibacteria group bacterium
GAATGCCTTTGTTTTTGCAGAGTCAAAATCTTGAGCCGTAACCTCTAAAATTCCCGGCTCATCGCGATTTTCACGCATAAGGCAACGATATCCGCCATGAATTACGGCAAGTTTTTCATCTTGATGGAGGCAGATAATCGGGCAGTCTGCATTAAAAAAAGCAATGGCAACTCCCGGTTTTTCTGTTATTCCGGCATCAGCTTTGATTTTTGTTCTTATAAGCCATGGCGCGAAAATATCATCGTTTTGGCCAAATTCTGCCACTGTATTTGTAAATTCAACAGATGGCGCGAATATTGTTTTCACAGATTCGCCAAGTTCCTTTTTGGCTTTTTCTATTTGCGCCAAAAACTGCTCTCTGGTTTGCAGAGAAGGGCTGAAATTGCCGTGCTCAAATCCAAAAATCTTGCGCTTTAATCTAACCTCGGATTTCATATTTTTCCTTTCTAAAAGGGCTTATTTGATATTAACAGAAAATTTGGTATTTGCAAGATTTTATAATATACTATAATTGTGAAACCAAAATATTTTACAGCATCGTATGGAGATTTTATAAAATTTGACAAAAAGCCAAACGAGGACTTTTATTTGCTTTCAAAAAAGTTTTCAATTTTTGCCGTAGCCGACGGGGTTACGCAGTCGCATTACAGTAACGGCGACTGCGTCTTTCCGGAAGGGGCAAAAGAAGCCGCAGAAATATTTTGTCGCGCAACGGTTGAATATTTGGAAGAAAATTTGGATTTAAAAAGCGCATTTAATTTTGCAAATGAAAAAATTAAAGAATTAAACGAAAAATATGGAATTGATAAAAAAATGGATTATGTTATTTATGATTGGTTTGACGCGGTTGGAGCCGCAGGATTTATTTTAGAGAATAAACTTTTTTATGGTTATGTTGGCGATTGTGGTTTAATAATTTTTGACAGTAACAATAAAAAGAAATTTCAAACAAAGGATGCTGTGGCGCCTGCGGTAAAAAAATTTAGGGAAACTTATAAAAATTGGAAGAAGTTTTCAAAAAACCAAAGAACCGAATTAATGCACAAAGACTTCAGAAATAATCCGAATAAAAAAGGCTATGGAAGTTTTACCGGCGAAAAATCTGTAGAAAATTATTATAAATTTGGAGCGAAAGATCTGGCAAAAGACGATTTGATTGTTTTTTATACAGACGGCACGGCGAAATTATTAAAGGACAAAAATTTTATAGAAATTTTACGTAAAAAAAATAAAAAAAATTTAGATAAATTTATCTTAAAAAAAGCCGAAGAAAATGAACAGGCTTATGGCTGCGACCGCACTTTTATTGCCGTAAAAATTGAGGCTTGATATTTTATTTTTTTTAGCTTATTATCAAGAATATTATGCTGGAGAAATTTATTATAAAAGGGGGAAAGCCGTTAAAAGGAGAAATTGAGGTGGGTGGAGCAAAAAATGCAACCTTCCCAATTTTGGCTGCAACACTTTTAACCAAAGAACCATGCATAATTGGAAACATTCCGTTAGTAGAAGATGTTTTTAAATTTATTGATATTTTGCAGGCAATGGGAGTTGATATTGAGTGGCTGGATAAAAGAAAAATAAAAATACAATGTAAGAATATTGACCCCAAAAAAATGCCGCATGAAATTATTAAACACTTCCGCGGTTCTGTTTTGTTTTGGGGCGCAATACTGGCAAGGTTTGATAATTTTAAAACAGCATCGCCCGGCGGATGCATTATTGGAGCAAGGCCATTAGATACTCATTTTGACGCATTTTCACAGATGGGTGTTGATGTAAAACAGAAAGGAAAATTTTATAATTTCAAAAAAAATATCGCTACGCTAAAAAATGAAAACGAGGTGAAAGAAGAAATTGTGCTTGAAGAATTTTCGGTTACGGCAACCGAAAATGTTTTATTGTTTTCAGCTTCATTAAACAAAAAAATAGTTTTAAAAATTGCAGACCAAGATTATCAGGTTCAAGAATTGGTAAAAGTTTTAAACAAAATGGGAGCAAAAGTGAAAATTGTCGGCGCGCACATTTTTGAGATTGAGGGTAAAAAAAATCTTAAAGGTTTTACTCACAACATTGTTTCAGATCCTATTGAAGCGGGAACATTTATTCTTTTGGCATTGGCGACAAAAGGCGAAATTTTAGTAAAAAATGTTGATACAGAATATCTTACATTATTTTTTAAAAAACTTAAAAAGCTCGGAGCCAATATAGAATTTCCAGATTCAAGGTCCGTAAGAATTCTTTATTCTCCTAAATTTACAATAGACAAAATTCAAAGCATGCCTTATCCGGGAATTGGCACCGATTTGCTTCCGCTGTTTGGGGTCTTGGCAACGCAGACAAAAGGAGCTACTCTAATACACGACCCTTTATATGAAGGCAGGTTGAAATATTTGGAAGAATTGAATAAGATGGGAGCAGATATAATTTTTTGCGATCCTCACCGGGCAATAATTAACGGCCCTTCGCACTTAAAAGGAATTGAAGTGCCAAGCCTAGATTTAAGGGCGGGAGCGGCATTAATTATAGCGGGTTTAATTGCGCAAGGCGTAACAACAATAAACAATGTTTATCAATTAGACAGGGGGTATGAAAAAATTGAAGAAAGATTGCAGAAATTGGGGGCAGACATCCGGCGAATTTGAAATTTAAAATTTGAAATTTAAAATTATTAAGTATGTTTAATACTAAAATTGCAATTGATTTGGGAACCTGCAATTCGCTGGTGCATGTGCAAGGTAAGGGGATTGTTTTAAATGAGCCGTCTGTTGTAGCAGTGTCTCTGGCCGATAACAGAATTTTAGCGGTAGGCGAGCCGGCAAAAGAAATGATTGGCAGAACGCCTTCTGATATAAAAGTTTACCGGCCGTTAAAAGACGGAGTAATAGCAGACTATAGGGTAACGCAAGCAATGATGCGTTATTTTATTACACGGTCATCCAAAAATTTAAGGCTATTCAAACCAGAGCTTGTGATATCGGTGCCAGCTGGCATAACAAGCACTGAAAGAAGGGCGGTTATTGAGGCAGCTATGTCGGCTGGAGCAAAACAGGCCTTTGTGGCAAAAGAGCCTATTTTAGCTGCAATTGGAGCTGGCATACCAATTAATTCGTGTTCTGGCCACATGATTATTAATGTTGGAGGGGGAACATCCGAAGTGGCTGTAATTTCTTTGGGGGGAATTGTAACC
>JBBTVU010000092.1:0-3391 GCA_038063115.1 Patescibacteria group bacterium
AGTCTTCTCGTCCAGTTTAGTTAAAAACTTGCTAAACTCTTCCTTATACTCATCTTTAAAATCTTCTAAATCTGTTTTTGTGACAAAAACCTGCCTTTCGGCTTCTATTAATTTTTGAATATCATCATTATCTAACATGTTAAATTATTTTAATTATTTTTTCTTCTTTTATAAATTTATGCTTTTTCAAAAATTTTATAATCGGTAAACCACACTTTTAGCATAATTCCGCATCATTCAAATATCCAATACTTACCAATACCTGCTTTTCTTTTATCTCTTTTTTGCACAAATCGCATTTTTTTATATTCACACGATTCTATTATATGCCTGCCAAACCCTCTGTCAAACCCTTACAGATACTCCAATTTCTGCGACCGCAGAATTACAAGTATCCATTGTCTTTCCTTCAAACCCTACAAATTTATCCTAAAATTTTATTTCCAGCCAAATTCACTGTAAAAAACCTTATTTTTTATGCATTCTAACGCATTTTTTATATACGGAGTTGTGTTTTCGGGCAACTTGTCGCGATCAAACCATGACAAGTCATCGCTTTTATCGGACTCCATTATTTTTGGCTCGCCATGCCAATTTTCAACAACAAAAAAAACATCTATCCTAAAGCGTAAACCTTCCCGTTCCGGATCAGAAAGCCGATGCATTAAATGCGCAAATTTTAAATTTTCGGGCATTAAATTTATCCCAATTTCTTCTTTTGCTTCTCGTATTGCGCATTGTGAAAAACTTTCACCTTCGTCTACATGCCCCGCGGGCAAACTGTATCTTCCATCTTCGTAACCCGTATTGAACCTCCTCAAAAGTAAAACCTTGCCGTCTTTTAATAAAACCGCATATGATGCCGGCACTTCTCTATGCCTTTCCTTTCCCATAAATTTATTTTTTATAATAAAATTATTCAAGATTGCTTCGTCGCTATGCTCCTCGCAATAACAACGCTACTATGCACCTATGCATAGGTGCGAATCATCTTAAACTAAGAATGCGACGATTAAGAGTGCAACTATATTGAGGACTTTAATCATGGGGTTGATTGCTGGTCCGGCAGTATCCTTACTGGGGTCGCCGACTGTGTCGCCGGTGACTGCTGCCGCGTGCGCAAAACTACCTTTGCCTCCAAATTCTCCGCCCTCAATATATTTTTTTGCGTTGTCCCAAGCAGCTCCACCTGTTGTCATAGAAATACCCACAAATAAACCTGTAACAATTGAACCAATTAACAATCCCCCAAGTGCCTGAACTCCTAAAAAGTAACCAACCAGAATTGGAGCAACAACGGGAATTAATGCCGGAACCATCATTTCTTTAATGGCAGCCTTTGTAACAATATCAACGCATTTTCCGTATTCTGGTTTTGCAGTTCCTTCCATTAAACCTTTTATATTTTTAAACTGGCGCCTCACTTCTTCAACAACTTTTCCTGCTGTTTTTCCAACAGCTCCCATCAAAAACGAGGCAAAAAGGTATGGCAACAATCCCCCAATTAATAATCCTGCAATAACTTTTGGATTATCTAAAGCAAAAACAGTTGCGGCCTGTTCAGAATATGCAGAAAACAAAACCAGCGCAGCCAGGCCGGCGCTAGCAATTGCATAACCTTTTGTTACGGCTTTTGTTGTGTTGCCTACTGCATCAAGCGCATCTGTTATTTTTCTGACATCTTCGGGCATTCCAGCCATTTCTGCAATTCCTCCGGCGTTATCTGTAATTGGTCCGTAAGCATCAACGCCCACAACAATTCCAGAAATAGATAACATCGCCATTACAGCAAGCGCTACGCCGTAAATTCCAGCCAATTGAAAGCTTATAATAGTTCCAAAAGCAATTAATAAAACAGGAAATGCGGTAGACTGCATGCCCAAACCAATTCCCCTGATAATATTTGTTGCATGGCCGGTTTCAGAAGCTTTTGCAATTGATTTTACCGGGCCATATTTTTTTGAAGTGTAATATTCGGTAATAACAAACATTCCGGCTGCAATTACCAAGCCGACTATTGTTGATAAATAAAGATTCATTACAGAAATTGCCTGGCCTGCCATTAAATTAGAAATAACCGGATAAAATGCTATTGCAGACAAAACCACGCAAGCAATTAATCCTTTATACATTGCAGCCATAATCCCTTGTCCATTCCCTTCTGCTCCGCTCAGGGCAGGTCCAAGCCGCACAAAAAAGCTTCCGATAATTGATGTTAAAATTGAAACAGATCCTAAAATTAAAGGGAGCATAACAAACTGGATTGCTCTTGGATACAACAAAGCTCCCAAAATCATTGCGGCAACTGTTGTTACTGCGTAAGTTTCAAAAATATCAGCTGCCATGCCGGCGCAATCTCCAACATTGTCGCCAACCTGGTCTGCAATAACTGCCGGGTTTCTTGGGTCATCTTCTGGAATTCCTTTTTCAACTTTCCCAACCAAGTCTGCTCCAACATCTGCAGCTTTTGTATAAATTCCTCCGCCAATTCTGGCAAAAACTGAAATTAAAGAAGCTCCAAATCCTAAAGCCACCAAACCTTCTAATCCGGTTAAAAAGTAATATCCAGAAACAGATAATAAGCCTAAGCTCACTACCATTAAACCCGTTATTAAACCTCCCTTAAACGACATATCTAATGCCTTGCCTAAACCTTTTTTTGCAGCTTCTGCAACTCTTGTATTTGCTTGAGTTGAAACTAACATTCCCACAAAACCAGAAACTCCAGACAAGGCTGCTCCAATTAAAAATCCTATGGCTACTTTCCAGCCCAAAAATATTAAAAGAATAATAAACAAAATAACTCCCACAACGGCTATTGTTTTATATTGCCTTTTTAAAAAAAACATTGCTCCTTCTTGCACGGCCTGAGTAATGGCTATAGCTTTATCTTTGGCAACTGGCGCTTTTCTAATTTGCATTGTCAAAAAATAGACATATGCAATTGCAAAAAGCGAAACTAAAATCGGAAAATATATTAAATTCATATTATTTTTATTTTAATAATATTACTTTTTTATCTTATTATTAAACAATATATTCCTGACCATCAATTAAAAGAGTGTAAGCTTCATACATTTCATTGTTGGCATAAATAGCAATAGCGTCGTTATTAGAAAAACACACATGGAGGGTTCCGTCTTCCTCGCAAGTAGCGTCAACAATACTGCAGCCGAGAATGCGCGCCAAATATAATTCTTCAATGGGAAAGTTGTTTATTGGCGAATCAGAAATACTATCTTTTTTACCAAACCGAAAAGGCGCTGAAAACGACAACTGATTTCCATTTTCAAAAAAAATGTTAATTATGTATTTTCCGTAAGAAATATTTTCAACAACGTTTTGTTTTAGCTTTTGAATAATATCTTTTGCTGGTGGATGATACATAGTG
>JBBTVU010000093.1:0-1262 GCA_038063115.1 Patescibacteria group bacterium
TTTCAAGATGGAGTTAGAGATTTAATCAAGCAAAAATTTATTCAAATAAAAGAAAATTACGACGGATCGGTGATTGTTTCTTTAACAGAAAAGGGGATGTTGCGCGCTTTGAACATTGATTTTAGAAATTTAGAAAGAAAAAAAGAAGTTTGGGACGGAAAATGGCGGATTTTAGCTTTTGACATTCCCGAAGAATGCAGAAAGGGCAGAAACGCCCTAAGATACAGATTTAAATCGGCTGGATTTCACGAACTACAAAAGAGCTTGTTTGTTTATCCATATGATTGCCAGAAAGAAGTAATGGCGCTGGTCGCATTGTTCAAATTGGAGAAACACATAAGATTTGTTTTAGCAGATTTTATTGATAACGAAAGTTTTCTAAAGTCAAAATTTAAATTAAGTTAATGTAACAAAGTTGAAGATGGTTGGTTTTTTGTCGATCGACAAAAAACCAACCAGAAAGAATCGTGAAAGAATTGTTTTAGAATTGTTTTTATAATAGTAATTGTGGTAAAATTATTTAAATTGTTTAAATAATTTAAAAATATGAAGAATTTAATTACGGCGAATTGGAAAATGAATCCGAATTCGCAAAAAGAAGCAGAAGAAATTTTTAATGGAATTAAAAATGGCGTAAAAGATGCAACTGTGGAAGTTGTTGTCTGCCCGCCGGATTTATATTTGCCAGCTTTAAAAGGTTTGCCTCTTGGAGCGCCAGCCTCGCCGAGTCTCGGCGGGCAAAATATTTATTTTGAAGACAAAGGAGCTTTTACCGGAGAAATTTCTCCGGCAATGCTGAAAGATTTGGGTATTGAATATGTAATAATCGGGCATTCTGAAAGAAGAAAATATTTTGGAGAAACAGATGAAACTATAAACAAAAAAATAATCAAAACATTGGCAGTTGGTTTAAAAATCATTTTTTGCATTGGTGAAACTGAAGAGGAAAGAAGCGCTGGAAAAAAGAATGAGGTTTTGCAAAGACAGGTTCAGCAAGGGTTAAAAGACGTTGTTGATATTGATAATGTAAATGTTGCTTACGAGCCTGTGTGGGCAATTGGAACAGGAAATAATTGTTCGGTTGCCGAAACAAAAGAATCAATTGATTTTATCAGGCAATTTGTCAAAAAAGACACAAGAATTTTATACGGCGGAAGCGTTAAAAGTGAAAATTCTGGAGCTTATATTAAAGAGGCCGGAGCAAATGGCTTGTTGGTTGGCGGAGCTTCGCTAAACGTCGAAGAATTTGTTAAGATTGTAAA
>JBBTVU010000094.1:0-1843 GCA_038063115.1 Patescibacteria group bacterium
CGAATGGTAAGAAATATTATTTTTCAAAATATTTGCTTCACATGTAGAAACAATTTCATAATTTTCTTCTTTTTCATCAAATAAAATTTTAATTTCAGAACCAATTTGAATATTATTTGTTCCATCTTTTTCTTTAACAACCGCTTCGTTTATTGCGCCTTCAAGTTCTTTAATTCGCATTCTTAAAAAAGACATTTTATCGCGCGCATCATGATAAGCCGAGTTTTCTTTCAAGTCTCCAAAAGCAGCCGCTTCTGCAATAAGCTTAACTATTTCTTTATTCTTGGTTGTTTTTAACTCGTGCAGCTCTTCTTTTAATTTTTGCAACCCATCTTTTGTAAAATACTGAACCATGTTTCAATTTATCACAAAAAAAAGAGTCTTGCAATTGCAAGACCTGCGAAATGGAGCCAACAGGGTTCGAACCTGTGACCTTCGGATTTTTGATTGTCGGCGCCTAGGATGGCAATCATCTGTCCGATACTCTCCCGGCTGAGCTATGGCCCCAATTGGAGAAAAAAGAGCAAAATAAGAAAAAAGCAGCTGGCAGGCGACGGATATCATCGCCAGACGAATCGGGCGTTACGCGCAATACCTAGACCCCTCAAGGTCGGCGACCGTTGCATCGCCCACCAACTGCCCAATAAATTACCCGTCCCGTCGAGGCGAGATGAACAATTTACTGGGCAGTGACAAAAAATTAGTCCTTTAGAGTTGTTTCGAATAAGAAGAATTTCTAGCGACTCTTCTCAAAACGCTTTTGATTGAAATCAGAATTCTCAGACTTCAATCGAAGTCGACTACATTTTTAAAAAATATGATCCACGAGCAGCTTCCGCTACCCGTGCCTTGTTACGACTTAGCCCCTCTCACTGAGCCTAGCTTGACACCTCTTGCGAGGAGCTTCGGCTATTCCCAGCTCGCTTGGCTTGACGGGCGAATATTCTCCAGAAACTTAGAGTTGAAGTTCCCACTGTACGGGCGGATTTCCCGCATACAGCGAGCTCTAGTGCATTTTTTGTTTAAGTAAATATAATTTACTCAAACCAGAACTTGTCAAATGTTCCTTTTTCTTAATCCTTTTCATTATCTCGCAAAAAATCTTAAAATCCTTTTGTTTCGATTTCAGATTTAGCTTATTATGTTGAAAAAATGGGATTATAATTTTTTCCAAATCATCTCGTTTTGTCACCTCATATCGGTAACAATTTTGGTGATTTGGCCGTGCATCTCTTTGAAAATACACATTTCCACAACCAAAATATTTACTCAATTCATATAAGATATTTTTATCCTTTTCTATGAGTTTAATATAAAATCTTGGTTCGGCTTTTGTCCTTCTTTCAACTTTTTTATTACTTTGTGGATTTTTAATATAAGCAGTGAAGCTTCCTTCACCGTCTACTAATCCTACAATATAATCAGGATTAAGCATTGCATTGAGTGATTCCTTCGCACTGAAACATTAATAAAAATTAATAGCACAGTACTTAATATGAATCAGCTGACTTCTGACGCAGCGTCAGTAGTTTCATTATACTGCATCAGATCTCCTCGGGTCAATATATTTTCTTTTCCTGACATCCTTAACGAGGTTTCCTTAATAATTCTTCGCTATGCTCACCGCCGATCATAGCTCAAATTACCTCTTTTTTTGTTAGGGCTATCATTTGTCGCGGGACCCTCTGGCGCCAATCTCGCGATTGTTCGCCTGTCCTCTGACTACGTTCTGTTGGTCTTTAACAACAGAAGAAAAGATTTAAACTTTTTAGAAAATATACCTGCCGAGCGCGTTTATTGTGAGTACAAGACTCAGGAACGTATTCATCGCCACGTAGCTGAT
>JBBTVU010000095.1:0-1562 GCA_038063115.1 Patescibacteria group bacterium
CTTTTAAAAAGATGTTATAATAAATAAACATATCGCTACGCTACGTAAACTTATGAAAAATATACAAATTCTCGTTGAAGTTTCGGCTAGGCATGTTCATTTAAGCCAAAATGATTTGGAAATGCTTTTTGGCTCGGGTTATAAATTAAAAAAGAAAAAAGATTTAACCCAGCCGTCTAATTTTGCGGCAGAGGAAATTGTAAACATAAAAATAAATTCTCAAGTTCTTGAGAGCATTAGAATAGTAGGGCCGGTAAGAGAAAACACACAAATTGAAATAAGCAAAACAGATTCCGTAAAATTAGGCGCAAATCCGCCGATAAGATTATCCGGTGATATTGAAGGTTCGTCTGCTGTTGCAATTGTCGGGCCAAAAGGCGAGGTTAATTTAGAAAAAGGGTTAATTGTAGCTCAGAGGCATATCCATTGTGCGACAAATGAGGCAAAAAAATTAAAATTGAAAAACGGTGCCGAAGTTTCTGTTAAAATTGATAGCGAAAGGCCGGTGACTTTTCACAATGTAAAAGTAAGGGTCAGAGATGATTATAAATTGTGTTTGCATTTAGATACAGATGAGGGCAACGCCGCCGGAATAAATAAAATTGGCGGCGGTCTGATAGTTTAACTTCGCTCGGCAACAAATTTTTCTCCGGCTGAATATTGCATATTGGCCCGCGAAAAATTCATTGCCTCGCTTCATTCTAAATTTTCAATATGATTTTAATTTTAAATTGCGGAAGCCAATCTATAAAGTGGAAAATTTTTAACGAGAAATTAAAAGTTCTTAAAGAAAATAAGATAGAGGTTTTAGATAATAATTTTGAAAAAGTTTTAGAGGACGAAATTTCAAAACTGCGCGATTTTGAGATTACTTTGATTGGACACCGGGTTGTGCGCGGAGGCGGAAAGTTTTCTGAGCCGTTGAAATTAAATAGTGAAAATTTGGCGGAGCTGGAAAAATTAAGCAATTTGGCGCCGTTACACAATCCATACAATATTTTAGGGATTAAAATTTGCGTCAGATTTTTTGAAGCAGTTCCGCAATTTGCGGTTTTTGACACAGAATTTTTTAAAAATTTGCCGGAAAAGGCAAGCGCTTATGCCTTGCCAAAAAACATAACAGATGAATTTGGGTTCAAGCGACATGGATTTCATGGAATTTCGCACGAATTTGTGGCAAAAAAGGCTTGCATTTTAGCAAAAAAACAATTCAATAAAAGCAAAATAATTACCTGCCATCTAGGCGGCGGTTGCAGTGTTGCGGCAATAAAAAATGGAAAAGCAATTGATACCTCAATGGGGTTTTCGCCGTTAAGCGGAGTTGTTATGATGACAAGGCCCGGAGACCTTGATGATGAAATAATTTTTAAATTATCTGAAAAATTAGGCATTGAACATACAAAAGAAATTTGGAATAAAAAGTCGGGAATAAAAGGCATTTGCGGGGTAAATAATATGCTGGAACTGCTTGATATGCTAAAAAATTCTGAAAGCCCTGAGCAAAGTCGAAGGGCAAAATTAGCTTTTGATGTTTTTGTTTATTCAATTCAAAAATATATTGG
>JBBTVU010000096.1:0-3325 GCA_038063115.1 Patescibacteria group bacterium
TGAAAATTGGAACAGGACGAAAGACGAAGTTGATTATTTGATGAAGCTTTTGGAAAATTGCTTGGTTGATAATTCAAGCAGATATGACAAAGATGGCGTGAAAGTGAGAGTAATAGGGCAGCGAGAAAGGCTGCCAAAATCTTTGCAGGAGGCAATAAAAAAAACTGAAGAATCAACAAAAAATAATTCAAATCTTTTTTTAAACTTAGCAATCAGCTACGGCGGAAAATGGGACATTTTAAATGCCGTCAAAAATATCATAAAAGAGGGGATTGAGCCCGATAAAATTGATGAAAAATTATTTGAGGACCATTTATCAACTGCCGGTTTGCTAACCCCAGATTTTATAATTCGCGCTGGCGGTGAAATGCGAATGTCAAATTTTGTTTTGTGGCAGACGGCATATTCTGAATTATATTTTTCTCCCAAATTATGGCCGGATTTTTCAGAACAAGATTTAGATTTAGCCTTAGCTGAATTTGACCGCAGGTCGCGCCGTTTTGGCAAATAATTTTATTGTGCGACAAATCGCTATACCGTTTTTGAGAGGGCGCGTGCCATGTCTAGCCATTTGGGCGAGCGTGGCCTGTTTTTATATTTTGCAGATGACTTATGAATTTCTAACAAAGAGTGCAAATCACTTTTTTTCCAGGTGGCCAAATATTTGCCTTTATTTTTTTTAATTATTTCGACGCCCCTTGCCCAAAGTTCAAAATCTTTTTTCTTTTTATCAGCTAATAAATTCTTTTTAAAAAAAGGTACAACGGTTTCGGCAATGTCGCTAATTTTTTGCACCGAAAACCGCGCCTGGTCTTTTGAAATAGTAATTTCACCACAAGCAATTTCTTTTTTTATTTTTTTCAATAATTTTATATTATCTTTGGGAGAGGTCACCACAAATTGCGCTTTCCATCTGTAGTAGGTAGGGGAGTTGGCGCGTTCGCGCCTTATATCTTTGCGAAACTGCAAATCAAAACATCCGTCATTATTTACTAAATTAGCAATGCTAAATTTTTCTTTTACTGCCATAAATAAAAAAATATTTATAATAATTGATTATAGCAAATATACGATTATGCGACAACTCCTCTACTTTATTGTGCGACACTTCGGTGCACTTAGTGCGGGCAAATTTATGATTCCTTGCCGCCGTGGAACTGCCTATGTATGTCTCGCAGACGTTTATTAGTAACATGGGTATATATTTGGGTGGCTAATATGTTTTTGTGGCCCAAAAATTCCTGAACAATTCTCAAGTCCACGCCTTGAGTTAAAAGATCTGTGGCAAAGCTATGACGCAAGACATGGGGCGTGGTTGTTATAGGAAGCCCCGCAGAAATAATATATTTTTTCATATTTTTTTCAATAGCTCGTGGAGTTAACCTGCGCGACGCGTCTTTTTTGCCGCTATAATTTATAAACAGCGCTTTTTCTTTATCTTCGTCGAGAGCTCTTGCGCTGATATATTTTTCCAGCCATTCTATGGCGTTTTTCGAAAAATAAACTGTTCTTGCCCGTCCGCCTTTGCCAACAATTCCAAGCTCCAAATCTGACATTCCGGGACTTATTTTTATTTGTTCAAGGTTCAAAGAGGTGAGTTCTGATATCCTCATTCCGGTGGAAAAAAAGACCTCTAAAATGGCCTTATCCCTAATTCCTTGTATAGTTGACGTATCAGGGGCCGAAAATAGCTTATTTAGCTGTTCTATGCTTAAAAACTTCACTGTTTTCTCTTTATCGGGCCTAGAAAGCGTTATTTTATCGGGGGGCATACTTAGTATGTCTTTAGCCACAAAATAGCCTAAAAAGGCTCTTAAAGCGATAAGATAGTAGTTTTGGGTGGTCCTCTTTAAGGGTTCGTTTTTACGGGTGGGGGAATGCCGGGATAAAAAGACCCTATAGTCCCAAATATGGTCTGCGGTCAGCTGATGGGGAAGAAGATTGCTTAAATTATTATTTTTTAACCAAACTAAAAATTTCTCTAGAAATCTGCGGTAATTTTCTTGGGTTTTTGTAGACAAGCCTTTCTCAACATCAATCCAGTCTAAGAAGTCATTTATATGCTTTGGTATAGTTATATTACTCTTTTGCATGATAATTTGGGTGAGTTAAGCGTATAGCCGTAGCTATTCGCTTAACTATAATTATGCGAACTCTCTGTCAACGGGCCTCTCCTACTGGACTTGCGCGCCAGTTGATTTTGAAAATACACTTGCTAAATAATTTTTTATTTTATCCCAGATATTTTGCGCCACAGCATTCTTTTCTTTATTTACTTCCTCTTTAATGGCCTCTCCCCTTTTTTCCACTTCCCCGCTTACTTTTGAATAGACGTTTGTCCTGACCCATGAATCAACTTTTCCGTAGATATCTTTGCCATATCCCCTAAAATACGGCTGCTGGCTTAAAAAAACAATCACTAAAATAATGATTATAATTGCAATATATTTTATAAATTCCCTTTTCTGCATATTTTTTGTCAGCGAGACAATTAAATTTTCTTGAAGCTCTACGTGCAAAGCGAGTATGCGCGGAGAAAAAATTTGATTGCCGAGCTGGCTATGCAAATAATTTTATTGCGTCGGCAATTCTCTTTTGTGTTTTTTCGCGGCCAAGAATATCTGCAATTTCAAACGGGCTCGGCGAAAATTGTTTTCCTGACAGCGCCACGCGCAACGGCCACAATAAAAACCCTCTGTTTTTTTCCGGATATCCTCTTTGTTTATTAAGCTCCCCCGTCCCACCCATTAACACTTTTTCAATTTCTTTAATATCCCACTCTTTTAAATCAGATAATAATTTGTCGCACAATAAAAGTGCTTCTTTAACACCTGCATCTTGCATAGTGCTCCATTTTAACAAATCTTTGTCATAAACCAGCTTGTCCTTAAAAAAGAAATCAGCCAGTTCAACAATGTCAGACAATTTTTTCATTCTGGTTCTTGAAACCTCAACAATTTTTTCTAATTTGCTGTCCGAAACTTGTCCTTGCACCAAAAGCCCTGCCTCTTTTAAATATGGGCGGCAAAATTCTGTCAATTTTTCAATTGCCTTTTCGCGAATATAAAAACCATTTATGAAATCTAACCTTTGAATATTAAAAACAGCTCCGGCTTTCTGGACTTTATCAATTGAAAACTCTTTTGTCAGTTGCTGCAAGGTAAATATTTCCTTTTCAGTACCCGGGTTCCAACCCAACAAAACCATAAAATTAACCAATGCTTCAGGCAAATAACCTTGCAAATGGTAGTCTTTTAACGCCACGTCTCCTTGACGCTTAGACATTTTGCTCTTATCCATATTTAACATCAACGGTAAGTGGGCA
>JBBTVU010000097.1:0-5201 GCA_038063115.1 Patescibacteria group bacterium
AAGCCTCTATAACTCTGCCCTCAACCCTTATGGTTTTTTTAGAGTCTTGTTGGCTATTTTGGTCGGTGTTTAAATTCATCTAGTATAGCAATAATATTAGCAAATTAACCCAAAAAGGTCAAGCCCTTCTGGCAATGTACACAGACATATGCTATTTATTCATAAAAATTACCTCATTTTCAGCAAATCCTTGCCGCCATTCATTTATGGTTTCTGGAAGCTTTTCTTTGTATTCGGACACATTCGTAAAATACCTGACTATGTTGTCGTCAATTACTGCCGCCCAAATTTTATCCGGCGAGGAAACCATTATAATACCCTCGTTTAACGTGTATGACCCCTTCACTGCAAAAGAATGCACGCGGGCGCCTAAACCATCTATGTCATCCTCCTGAAAAACAACTTGAGAACTGTCTGAAAACAATTTTAAATAATCTTTCCCGACCATATTGGCGAATGTCTGAGCCTCATCAGAATTTTTAAAAATAAGGTATTCGTCCGGCCCCGCATAGTCTAATATGGACGACTCAACAATTTTTCCGTTTTTTAAATAATCATCGTCAAAAGAAACTCCAAACCCTGCTTCGCCAGAGCATCCGTCGGTTGTTAATGAAAGCAAAATTGGGGTTTTAAATTCAAATGAAACTTGGCATTTATCGTCTGATTCTTTTGATATAAATAATGCTTTGTTGCCTTCTATTTGCGCTACGCCTTCTATGTTACCCCCTCCCGGTGCGTCATAAACGTCTATAATAAATGAAAAATTTGACGATGTTTCATTCTTTATTTCTATTGTTCCGCCAAAAAATTGATCTGATTTTTCTCTTACCCACTTCCCTTCCCAACGAACTTTGTATGCCATATAAAACCAAACAGCTGCTGCGATTGCAAGAACAAAAATAATTAATATTAGAAAAAATATTATTCTCTTATAATTTCTCATGTATTTATTCAAACTTCAAGTCAATGTTGATTACTTTTTGGTTTTTTGGGGCTTTGGCGACCCAAAACGGCCAGAGATTAATTTTGGTTTTAGAAACCTGCTCGCCAAACTCGCTGCTAATAGAATTGTTTATCTGGCTGGCGGTCATTCCCATAAAAGAAACTGATAAAGAATTTTTATCAATATTTTGGTAAATTTCTGACGAAAAATCTATATCCAAAACCATTTTCCCGCCGGAAATATCTATACTTTTTGGCTTATAATTTATAGTATGGCTTTTTTCTAATAAGGTTTTTGAGTCCGGCATTTGTGAAATGATGTAATCTTTAGCGTATTTATCTAAATCTGATTTTTTAAAAATTAAAGCGCGAGCCGTTACTTTTGCCTTATATGTAAAATTGTCTGTTACAGTTCCTGCTTTTACAGAACTAGAAAAAGATTCTACTTCTCCAGAAATAGCGCTGTCTGCTAAAACATATTCTGAAGAGATATTTCCTTTCAAAGCATTTTTTGCGTCTTCTAATAATTTTTTAGTTAAAACATCTTTAGCTTGCTGGATATCGTCGTCAGTCACCTTTTTTACTTTGCCCGTATACCCGCCCGTCATTTCTGCGCTTGATTCTGCATAAATGCTGTAATAGTAAGGAGTGCCGGTTAATTTTGGCACAGAAAATTTAGCAGGTTTTATATTATAGCTTGTACCCGATTCTGAAGCTTGGACTTTTGCGTCAATTGATCCTGGCGTAATTTTTCCTCCTGATTTTTTTGCCGCTGGCACAACAACTTTTTGCAAAGTCACAAAATATTTTCCAGAATCAGATAAAAAGTGAGTGCCTGCTTTTAGGGTAATTGCTGTTACCGGATTATATTTATTATAAATTTTTATAGTTCCGGTTGCCTTTCCTTCATTTGAAGCAGACCCTGTTGCTGGAAATTCTTGAGAATTTTCTTTTCCCTCTTCTAAATATTGCGCCGGAATTACTTTATTGATTGAATCGTTTAAATCGGCTGTCTTGTCGGCGGTAATTGTCTGGGTGTAGCTTAAAATATCGGTTTTAGGCCAAATTTGTATATCGGCTTTTGGCAGTTCAAAAAATAAATATACGGCTAATATAACAACTAAAACTCCTGCGACGGCAAGAACTTTTCCCACTGGGAACTTCCTTTCTTTTCCCCGACGAACATTTTGTTGCTGTTTTTTTACCACAGCTCCTTTGCTACGAGTTTTTTTCTCGCCGGCAATAAAAGATTTTATATCATCTTCTGTCTTTTTTGATATTTTAGGAGGCTTTATATCGTATATTTTTTTTGCCATATATTTTTAAAAAGCGAAAAAATAAGTTTTAAAGGCATCTTCGGAGGCAGTTTTGGCATGGCCGCCGCGAAGCGGCGCAAAACTGCCGAGAATAAGGCGTGCCGAGCCGCGGGGCGAGGCGATGCCGGTGCCGACTAAAACTTATTTTCGAGCGATTATTCTAAAACTGCTTTTATTCTACGGACTCCTGACGAGGAGCTTTCTTCTTTTATAATTTTAAAATGCCCCAAAATTCCTGTTCTTTCCACATGGGGTCCGCCACAAATTTCCTTACTGACATTTTCTGAACCCTTTCCTATAAAATAAACTTTAACTTTTTCTCCATATTTTGATTCAAAAACTCCCATGGCATTTATTTTGCGGGCTTCATCTAAAGTCATTTCTTCAAACCAAACAGGCAGGTCTTTATCTATTATACCATTTACAAAATTTTCCACATCATGTATTTGTCCACTGGTCATTTTTTCTTTATGAGAAAAGTCAAACCGCAACCTTTCAGCGGTAATATTGCTTCCTTTTTGATAAACGTCTTCGCCTAAAACTTTTCTCAATCCAGCCAGCATCAAATGCGCCGCAGCATGCAATTTTGTGGTTTGTTCTGAATTATCCGCCAATCCCCCCTTAAACATCCCCGCACTCGCTGTTCTTGAAAGCTCTTGATGCCCCTCCAACTCTTTTTTGAAATCTTCAACGTTAACTTCAATTCTCTTTTCTTTTGCCAACTCCTGCGTTATTTCAATAGGAAATCCGTAAGTCTGATACAAATTAAAAGCGTCTTTTCCGGAGACTGTTTCTAATTTTTCAAACTCTTTTAATCCTTTTTCTAAGGTTTTTTCAAATTTTTCTTCTTCTTTTTTAAATTGCTCTAAAATAAAATCTTTTTTATTTTCTATTTCAGGATAAAATCCGTTATAAACACTTAAAACTGCAGGATAAATTTCGGTAATAAAATTTTCTTTTATTTCAAGTTGCTTCGCATATCTTATTGTTCTGCGAATTAATCTGCGCAAAATATATCCCCTGCCCAGGTTAGACGGCTCAATTTCTGTTGCCAATAAAAATGTTCCGGCTTTAACGTGGTCTGCAATAATTCTAAACGCTTTTTTATTTTCTTCGTATTTTTTCCCGCTTATTTTTT
Source organism: Patescibacteria group bacterium (assembly GCA_038063115.1). Lineage (GTDB taxonomy): Bacteria > Patescibacteriota > Minisyncoccia > Minisyncoccales > Staskawiczbacteraceae > GWA2-37-10. Next base: position 3,397 of record JBBTVU010000097.1, read on the forward strand.
CAATTTTTTTAATAATCGGCAAAAATAAATCAGTTTCATAAATATTTTCTTTTCCATTTAAAACAGCAAGTGTTCTTTCCATGCCCATTCCGGTATCAACATTTTTTTGCGAAGCCGGATTATAATTTCCCTTTTCATCCTTTACATACTGCATAAAAACATCATTCCAAATTTCTACCCAATTTTTATTTTTGGCGTCAAAAACTTTTGGAGCAGGCGTGTCATTTAATTTCCAATAAAACATTTCTGTGTCTGGCCCACACGGACCGATTTTCCCTGCCGGACCCCACCAATTGTCTTCTTTTGGCAAAAAAGCAATCCTTTCTTTTTTTACTCCCAAACCTTCCCAAATTTTTGCAGACTCTTCATCTTTTGACGCGTCTTCGTCTCCGGCAAAACATGAAACAGCAAACCGCTCCAATGGAATTTTTAATTCTTTTGTTAAAAATTCAAAACTCCATTTTATGACGTCTTCTTTCCAATAATCTCCCAGAGACCAATTTCCCAGCATCTCAAAAAAAGTATTGTGAGTGTCGTCGCCCACATCGTCTATATCGTCAGTTCGTATGCATTTTTGGGCATCTACCAGTCTCTTTCCCTCGGGATGTTTTTCTCCCAGCAAAAAAGGCACCAGAGGATGCATTCCGGCAGTGGTAAACAAAACAGTCGGATCATTTTCCGGAATCAAAGAAGCGCTGGGAATTATTTTATGCCCGTTCTTTTCAAAATATTCTAAAAATTTAGTCCTCAATTCTGACGACTCCATGATTTTCTATTTTACACCAAAATCCATTTTCCCGCAACCCACAGTTTTTCTACAACTTTTTTTCGAAAGCCCGGATACCCAATTTAGTAAAGCTTTACAATTTATGGCATCACTGAAATATGCCACAAAATTAGCATGTGCTAAAATTACAGGATATTTGATAAACATTTGAACAAATTAAACGCTAAAAGCCGCATATAAATAGCGGCGTTGCCTTGCAAAATTGCCTGTGTCTGTTCACGGGCTAAATCCTTTTGTGAGAAATTGCTTTGTTTTTTCTTGTCTGATCTTTTGCGATAGGACCGCAGCGTCATACCATGTAAAGCTTAAATCTGGGTTTGAAGCAAACCTGCCAAGTACGCGTAAAGTCTCCCCTATAGACTTGTCGTCATAAAAAAAGATATATCGCTCCGATCCTTTTACTAAAGCCAAAATATTAATGTCTTTAGACATAGTAATTCCTCCTTGTTTAAAAAGAGCTGACAGTTGAAATTTTATTAAGTATAGCGGTCGGCAACAACGGTTGCGGCAAATGAGCGGGGTTTAATGCACGGCTCAAATCCGTTGCTGCGAATTAGCCCCACAACCTCTTTTACCATTTCTTTTGTTTTGCCCTGCTCCCCCACATCTGCATGTATATATTGAAATTGATAGTTAAAAGTTGAGGTAGCTTTGCCAAATTCTTTTTCTAAAGTTTCCCTTAAAGACAAAGCCAGTTCGCAAGACAAATAAACTTCTTGCAAAATTCTATTTTTCCAGTTTATGTTGGCAAATCTTTTCAAAAAATTATCGGGATATTGCATTTTTCTCAAAAAAAATCTTCCACCTGCGCCAGTTCTTAATACCACAATTGCAATTGGAAAAAACGGCTTGTCTGAAGACGGAGAATCGCAACCAACAACAATATCATAAAAAAATTCGGGTTGCTCCTGAATATAGCTCTTAATTTACTTTATAACTTCATCAAAACTCAAATTCCCTTTACTTGGGCTGAAAAAATGTCCGCTATTTAGTATCTCGTCATTCATACCCCAAACAA
>JBBTVU010000098.1:0-1054 GCA_038063115.1 Patescibacteria group bacterium
TTACTGATAAATTTCTTTGGGATATTTATAATTTTTTCGAAAAAGCAAATAATGCTACAAATTTTATGTTCAAGGCTCCGACTATGCGAAATTGGCTGCCGGGAGAAGAAAATCCAATTTTTAAAAAATACAGGAGAGAAAGAGGAAGGAGAGAATTTAATAATCTTATTTATTATCTAAAAAGAAAAGGATATTTGAAGGCGAAAAATTTGGAAAGCAAACAGGGTATAATAATTACGAAACTAGGGATTGATAAGGCGTTGATGGCTAGTTTTAAGCTGGGAGAAGCAAAAAAAAGAAAAGACGGCAAATGGGTAATGTTAATTTTTGATATACCGCAAAAAAATAGAAGGGCAAGAGATTTATTAAGAAGCATATTGCTTAATTTGGGATATAAATTGTTCCAGCAAAGTGTATGGATAACGCCATACGATGTTTCTGATAAAACGGAAAAATTGCTTGAAATGCATTCGTTGGATAAATATGTTAAAATTTTCCTTATAGAAAAATTATCGTAATAAGAATATTATTTTAGTTTTATAGTCTTACAAATTTCAAAGCTTTGAAATTTGTAAGACTACTAATAATAATAAGACTACTAATAATAATCAGACAATAATTTAAAAAATAATTAAATGATAATTTAATGAGAATGGAAAAGAAATATATTGGTGGCTTCGTTTTATTTTTGTTGCTGTTGAATTTTTTTGCATGGAAAGAGGTTTTTGCTTTGGAAAGCCCCCAGATTTTGAAAGTGGATTTTTTAGATGTGGGACAGGGCGATGCGGCATTTATTGAAACTCCTGAAAAACACCAAATTTTAATTGACGGAGGCCCGACCTCCGCTGTTTTGCAAAAACTCGCAGACAGAATGCCGTTTTGGGACAAAGAAATTGATTTGGTAATTTTAACGCACCCGGAATCTGACCACATGCGGGGTTTATTTGGTGTTTTACAAAGATACAAAGTAAAATATATTTTATGGACGGGAATTGTCAGAACTACATCGGAGTTTCAAAAATGGGTAAACGTTTTAGATCAAAAACAAAAACCA
>JBBTVU010000099.1:0-1370 GCA_038063115.1 Patescibacteria group bacterium
AAATTCGGCCATATGCTTAACGCTTTTAGTTTTGGAGCGCCCCCGCACGGAGGAATTGCGCTGGGTTTGGATAGAGATTTATCAATACTGCAAAATGAGCCGGATATTAGAGAGGTAATTGCTTTTCCAAAAACTGGTGATGGCAGAGATTTAATGATGCAGGCTCCCAGCGAGGTAAGCAAAAAACAGCTTGAGGAATTAAATATCAGAGTTAAAAAAATAAAAAATGAATTTTAAGAGTTTAATTCAAGGATTCTTTTTATCTTTAGCATTTATTTTTGTTCTAGGTTTTTTTTGGTGGGGAATGCAATGGTTTTCAAGCAGTTTGGATAATTTTTTCCAATTTAAATTAAGTCAGGAGCAGAATAATTTTTTAACCAGCGTATCTGATAGCATTGTTGCTGTAGATAGCCCGATCCAGCAGGAATTTCCTTATAGAGACGAAGGCGCGGCAGACCTTGAGCTTGATGCCCAGTCTGCTATTTCGGCGCAAAACGATTTCATAAACCCAGAAAAAATTCTTTTCAAAAAAAATGAGGAAGAAAAGATGCCCATTGCCAGTCTTACAAAATTGATGACAGCCGTGGTTGTTCTTGAAAACTTTGATCTTTCAGCAAATATTACAATAAGCAGGGGCGCCGAAAAACAGGACACAAGAGGGTTATTGAGAGCCGGCGATTCTTTTAAGGCAGAAGATCTTTTATATGATATGTTGATTGAATCTAATAATAGCGCAGCCTATGCTTTTTTTGAAGCCATGGGCCCTGACAAATTTGTTAAAATGATGAATTTAAAGGCGAATGAAATAGGCTTAAAAAATACTTATTTTTCAAGCCCTACCGGCCTGGCTTTGACAAATTATTCAACGGCAAAAGATTTGGTTGATTTTGCAAAGTATATTTTAAATAACAAAAATTTAATTGTAGAAGCAGCATCAATTCCAGAGTTTTACCTTTACAATTCAAAAGGGGATTTTCACCATAAAGTTTACAACTTAAATGAATTGTTAAAAGATCCAGATTTAAAAGGCAGAATTGTTGCCGGAAAAACCGGGCAGACAAAAGATGCCGGGGAATGTCTGATTTTAATATTAAAAGCTCCGGAAGATAAAGGTTTTTTAATAAATGTAGTTTTAAGCGCAAAAAACAGGTTTGTTGAAATGAAAAAAATAATAAATTGGGAAGACAAAGCTTATATATGGAAATGATAAAAAATTTTATAATAACAGTCTTATTTATTTTTTTAACGATTGCGGGAATCAGCGCGTTTATTTTTATTTATTCACAAGGGGTAGTTGGTCAAACAACTCTACCTGCGCCAGATCCAGTAATAGAACCGCCACCTGAGCCAGTGTTTGATGCGGCCACTCT
>JBBTVU010000100.1:0-2647 GCA_038063115.1 Patescibacteria group bacterium
TGCCGGTGGGATTTTTTGTTTGGTCTTCTGACGCGGTTGCCGGAGCCTCGGACGCCGGAGGTTCTTGAACTAATCCGTCTAACGCTCCGTTGCCGGCATTCAAATTGTCTATAATTTTTTGAATATCATTTTTTCTGTCTGGGTTTAATTGTTGTAAAGCAGTAAATTGTTCAATGGCTTTATCTTTTTGGCCAAGCTGGTCAAAAGTTAAACCTGAAAAATATAGCGCGTTAGAATAATCTGGTTTTAATTCTATCGCTTTGTCTAAATTTGTTTTTGCATTTTGATAATCTTTATTCTGGTAATAAACAATTCCCAATTGGGTTAAAGAATAAGGATTATTTGGATCTAATTTTATAGCCTCGTTGTATGAATTTATTGCCCATGTCTGCGAATCTGATATTAAGCCATTTAAACTTTGGTAAACATATCCCCTGACCATCCAGTTGCCCGAATTTTTAGGATTTATGTCTGTTGCGATTTTTCCGGCATTAACAGAGTTTGCAACCAAAACCTGCACATTTTTTGTTTTATCGTCCTGCGACATATTTTTATCTGCCAAAACATCTTGTATTTTTAGAATATAAACCTGCGACAGCTGCCTGAAATATAAATCTGAACCAGAGTTTGTGGAAGCGGCTATTTCTATATTTTTTATTCCATCATCTAATTTATTAGCCTGCAAAGCCTTTAACCCCTTGTAATAACTGACTTCAGACGCATATCTCTGTCCGCCCAGAATTAAAAGGCCCAAACCAAAGATAAAAATTAGCGTAAAAGCAAAAGTGACAATGAGAGTTGTCAGCGAAGAGGGTTTTAATTCGTATTCTTTTTTCTTGTCAAAAACCAAGCTGACCAAAACTGCTATCATAAAAAAGAATATAAAGTCTAGAGTGAGGTTTGAGTTTTGCAAAAAATAAGCAATAACTTCTGAGGCAAAAGAAACAAATAATCCTAATCCTAAAATAGCATAAAATGTTTCTTGATTAGAATCGCTTTTTTCAGTAAGAAGAAATTTTCCAACATAAAAAATGACGGCTCCCATTAAAGCTAGGAGCCCCAAAATTCCCAAAATTCCGATAGTTGCCAAGTTTGTCAAAACTTTAGAGTTTCCATTATTAAATGTTACATTCCATAAAACAGTTTTGCTGAAGTCTGAATTTTTAAATTCTGAAAAGTCATAAGAAAATGTTCCAGGACCCGAGCCAAAAATTGGCATTTTTTTGAGGACCCTAAAATCCATCTGCAAATTAGTTTGCGCGGACAGCGAAATTTCGTTTGGCTTCTGCGTCAGAAAATTTATCTGCGGGTTCAAAATAACGAAAAATAAAGACACTGCCAGAAAAAACATTGGCAAAGCCATCCATCTTCCATCAAAAAGAGTTCTTTTAAAAACCCCGAACATCATAATTAGGGCAGACCCCAAAATAACCACCCACCAAACCATTGGGTAATTAATTAAAATTAATATCAACGTTGAGAATAAAATTTCTACGCCAAATAATACTTTCCACCACTTTTTAGCGTTTATTAATAAAACAATCATTAAAGGAAGCAATATAGCAACGAAAACTCCCAAACCTCCAACGCTTCCAATTGTATTGAATGCAATGCTCTTGGCAAAATCTATCGGAACAATGAACAATCCGAAAAGCTGCAAAACGCCGTATATTTCAGCAATTAAAACTGCGACAGAAAAAATATAAATTGATTTTATAATCTCTTTCTTCAGCAAGATGTTGCTTACTATAAAATATAAAATAACTAGGCCTATTACTGTAAGTAATCCGTCTGAAGTAACGCGGGGCCAGCCCCAGAAACTTCCGTATCTGTCTACAGAGAAAAGGGTTGATAAGAGATAGACCAGAAAAAATACTCCTATAAAGATATGCATTTTGCTTTTGTTCACCTCAAATTTTCCATAAACCAAAACTTTTAGCATCCAGGCGAAAAGCGAAACAAAAACCAAGCCAACAAGCAGAGCCTGCTTGTTGAAATCTAAAACTTCCGAGGTCCACGGCAAAAATAAAATCGGGAGAAAAAACACTAAAATATAAATACTATATTTTGTGACCCAGTCACAAATTCTTATTGTAAGCGACATGTTTTTTTCCATATTTTTTTATGAATAATATATTTTTAACGTAACGATAATATTCTTAATTATATCCTTTTAAAAAATTAAAAACAAATTTAATTCCAGACGATATTATTTCAAAATCTGTTTTTAGAATGCTGGCAGTCGATTGTTTGGCGGCGTTGGGAATTATTTTTGATATTCCGTTTAAAGAGGTTCCAAAAATCCATTTAGTAAATTCCCACATAGATTGCAATATACTTGCGCCGGCTTGCTGAATTATTTCGCTCACAGGGTTGGGTTCTGGTAAAGGAGCGCTTTCCTCTGGAGCTGGAGCTGGTTCTTCGGGGGCAGGGGCAGGGGCAGGGGCTTCAACCACCGGAGTTTCTTGCTGTAATTCCTGTTTTACCTCTTCTTTCACTTCCTGCTTAATTTCTTCTTTTACTTCTTTGATTGCTTCTTTAGCTGCCTTGTCTGCGCTATTAGCTGCTTGCCGTATCACATTTTGAACTTGCTCCTGCACTGCCTGCTGGGCATTTTGAGTTGTTTCTAATGCGTTGTTTGCCGCCT
>JBBTVU010000100.1:2747-3827 GCA_038063115.1 Patescibacteria group bacterium
GCAATACTAACCGCTCCATCTTTCACCGTAATCCCCAAAGAAAACAAAACATTTGTAACTTTATCTAAAAATGTTTCTGTGTTTACTCCCTCAACCGCTCCGGTTCCAAGTGCGCCAGTGGTTTTTGATAATTCGCCGCGTGCTTCTGCTAATAATTGTTTTTTAACGCTGTTCCATGTTACCCAAGTGGCGTGCAAAGCGCTATCTTCCATTGTTTTGTCTATTCTTCCAAGCACAATGTCGCCCTCGTTTATTTTTTCTCCAGAAATCGGGTCTGCGGTTTCATAATCAGGAATTTGAAAACCTCCTGTTACTGCAATATATTTCCAAACTGGGGTGCCGGTAGGATTGTAAACATAAAGACGATTATTTGTAGTGTCATAGGCAATTGGCGAAGTTCCGGTTGTGTCGGCTACAGGAGTGCCAGTTTGAGCGCCCGCTGAGGTTGGAATATACAAAAATCCAGCAGTTGCGTCTGTGGCTAAAGCTGTTCCCGTGCCAACTACCACGCTCCCGTTCCCTCTCACGGTAAATTTGGTTGCGGGGGTTACGTCGGCAGTGCCCGAACCGCCGGCAGTGGCTGTTTGGAAAAACATGTCAGAACTCCCAGAGCCGGTTGAAATGCCGGAAGATAAGTTCAGCGTGCCGCCATTTAAATTGGTGCCGCCGGAAATCGCTCCGCCGGCCTGGATTGTCAAATTGCGTCCGGCTGTGGCGGCTGTGAGTTCTCTCTCCATCCAGAAGGTTTGCGCCGCTTCGCCGGACAAAGACAAAATATATGTCGGCCCTGTCGTCCCGATGCCGACGTTGCCGGTGCTGTCTATTACAAACGGTGTTGTGTCGCCATCATTAGTGTCAGCCACCAAGAAAGAGTTACCAGAACCGTCATTTATAACTTCCAATGAAGCATCAGGACTTGCATCTGGCCCGATTACAACATTGCCGGAGCTATCTATTAACAACTTATCTGAGCCCCCTGTGCCTAAATGGATATTATCTGCTGAGTGATCGTAGTATAAATACCCTGCGTATGCGCTTGCGCCACTTGTGCCGTCAGCAAAATAAAGTCCTCCTGAATTT
>JBBTVU010000101.1:0-10577 GCA_038063115.1 Patescibacteria group bacterium
AATTGAAGAAAAACAGCGCAAGTTTGGCGAGGCTGCAACGCAGGGTCCAAAAGTGCAATATACAAATGCAAGAAAATTAAATAGAAAAGATGAACTAGAAAAGGATAGAAAAAAAGCTTTTGATGAAAAAGAGAAAAAAGATATAGAAGAAGATTTAGACGCGTTAAAAAAATCAGCCAAAGGAGAACAGGAAGAGGAAGACAGCATTTTTTCAAAGATAAAAATACCTCGGGCAAAGAAATTTATGTCTGCTCAAAAAAGTTTTGGCAAAGTGGAGGGCGGAGACTCTTTGGGTAAAACAAAGCCTGATATAGAAAAAGTAGAAGACGGTCAAAAGCAAGATTACCAAAATCATGATGAAAAAGACGGCAAGCCTACGGCTGAACCGCAAAAAGCAGATATGGATTACCAGCCAGCCTCAAGTGGCAAATCTTCTGCAATCCAGAGCAATAGATTGGAGATATTAAGGGGGGCAGAAATTAAAATCCCGCAATCTATGGAATCAGAACAATTGCCAAAAGACAGAGAATCAGCTAATCCTGTTTTAGATAGAGAGGATATTTCTTCAAATTTGCACAATGATGAACTGCACAATAAAATTAGAAAAACAGAACCTAAGATTTCTAACGACGGTTTAATATTTAGGGGGAAATCAGAAATATCCAGAATAGATTTAAGGCAAAAATTGAGATATGACCCCAAAGTTTATCAAGCTCAAAAAGAAGCCGGATTATTCAACTTAAGCAGAGCTGATAGGGTAAAATTGGAAAAAGAAGTTTTCTCTCAGGCCTATGGCAGAAATATTTCTAAAACAGATTTGAAATGGGGAATAAAAAAATTAAACCAGAAAATGTTCGGCGTAAAAAATTTAGTTGAAAAAGGGAAGATTAGAAAAGAGATTAAGTTTTTTAAGAAAATAGGCGGAATAAAATGACGACTTATTATAGAACAAGGGGTTTTGTTTTTAAAAAAGATGATAGATCGGAAGCCGACAAAATTTTCTCAATTTTTACCGAGGATTTTGGAAAAATAGAAATACGCGCCCGAGCTGTCAGAAAAATTACTTCAAAATTAAGAGGAGGAATTGATAAATTTTGTTTATCTGAGATTGAATTTATCCAGGGAAAGAATCATAAGACCCTCACGGATTCCGTTGCCATAGAAAAGTTTAAAGGCATAACACAAAATTTAGAAAAATTAATGATTTCAAATAAAATTGCAGAACTTTTAAATAGTTTTATTAAAGGCCAAGAAAAAGACCAAAAACTTTGGAGTTTAATATCAGACATATTTCAAAAATTAGACAAGCATAAAAGAGATGATAATAATCAGCAATTATTATATAATTATTTCTTTTGGAATTTTTTTTCAGAGTTGGGTTATATGCCAGAAATCCAAAAATGCGCCAAATGTTATGAAAAATTAAATCCGTATAATCTTTATTTTTCTAACAAAGAGGGTGGAATCATTTGTAAAAAATGTTTCGGGTCAGATAACAAATCGCAAAAAATAAATTCTGATATTGTGAAAATATTAAGATTAATTTTAAAAAAAGATTGGCAGGTTTTAAGCAGGCTGAAAATAGAGTTATTTTCTCAAAATTTGTTAAAACAAATATCCGAGAACTATTATTTATATATGCTATCTAACCATTCCTTTTCATAATTTATAGTATAACTATTAAATATATTCATTAAATAAAAACTAAAATATGTCAAAACAAACGATTTTTTTTATTTTGCTGGCAGTGGTCGTTGCGGGCGCCGCCGCTTTTTGGTTTTATAGAGAGGGTACTTTTTCAAAAGAAATTTTAAGGTTAGAAATTTTAGGTTTTGACACCGCTAAAGTTGGGGACGAAATTGAATATACTATAAAGTACAAAAATAACGGAAATTTTGTTTTAGAACAGCCAAAGCTTATTTTTGAACTTCCGGAAAATTCTTTGACAGAAGACAGTAAGACGCTCATCACACAAAATTTAAAAGATATTTATCCAGGTGATGAAGAATTTGTAAAAATTAAAGCCCGGTTTTTGGGTAAAGAAGGAGATTTAAAAGTGGCAAAAGCAAACCTTTCTTATATTCCTAAAAATATAACGGCCCGCTATGAATCAAATACAACTTTTACCACAAAAATTGAAACTGTGCCTCTTACATTAGATTTTGATTTGCCATCTAAAGCAGAAAAAGGAAAAGAAATACAATATTCAATTAATTATTTTTCAAATGTAGATTACCCTTTAGAAAACCTTAGTATAAAAATTGATCCTGTAAACGGTTTTACTTTTGAAACTTCTAATCCTTCTTCTTTGGACAACTCCGAATGGAAGCTTAAAACGCTTAACAAAGCGCAGGGAGGCAGAATTAATATTAAAGGAAGAATTACGGCTGATGCCGGCGCGCATTTAAATTTTACGGCAAAACTGGGTATGAGAATAGCGGGTAGTTTTGTTGAAATAAAAAATGCAAATATAGAGGTTGAGGTTATTGAGCCTTTACTTTTTATCTCGCAACAAATAAATGGTTCTGCAAACTATGTAGCCTCGCCCGGAGAACTTTTGCATTACGAAGTATTTTTCAGAAACATAGGGTCTACTCCTTTTGATAATTTATTTATGGTAGTAACCCTTAATGGTCCGGCTTTTGACACTTCTACTATGAATGCCGAGGGCGGCCAAGCGCAACCGAATAGTAATTTGATTGTATGGGACTACAAACAGATTCAAGGTTTAAGACGTTTAGATGTTCAGCAGGAAGAAAGCGTTAAATTTGACGTCAAATTAAAAGACGGATGGCCTCTTTCTGATTCTGAAAAAAATAATATAGTTATTAGGGATAGTGTTAATATCTCACAAATTACCCAAGATTTTGCTACAAAAGTAAATTCAAATTTAGGAATTTCTCAAAAGGGTTATTATCAAAACTCTGCCATTTCAAACTCCGGTCCTATTCCGCCAATTACCGGAAAAACTACAACATACACTATTACTTGGACAATTAATAACTATTTTAATGATCTAAAAAATGTTAAAGTAAAAGCGAATCTCGCCCAGAGTGTTGCGCTAACGGGTTTAATATCACCAGGAGATGAATCTTCTAAATTTTCTTTTGACAGTTCAAGCCGAGAAATTGTTTGGTCAGCTGGAGATATTACGGCTTCTGCGGGAAGTTCAAAATCAATCTCTTTTCAGGTTTCTTTGACTCCGGTCACTTACCAAAAAAACTTTGTAGTAGATATTATAAGCGAAGCAACCATTTCTGGTGAGGACCAAGCAACTGGAACGACAATAACAGCAAAAAGTTCAGCTATAAATACAAGTATGCCCGACGACCCGACCATTTCTGGTCGCGGCATCGTGCAATAAAATTAATAAAAACGCATGAAAAAAGAAAATAACACAGGCCTGCCTGCGCAGGCAGGATTAATGGAAAAAATTGTGTCCTTGTGCAAAAGGCGAGGGTTTGTATTTCCGGGATCTGAAATTTACGGCGGTTTGGCCGGGATTTATGATTATGGCCCAGCTGGCGTGGAATTAATAAATAATATAAAACAAGCCTGGCGCGAGCAAATGTTCCGTCAGCATGATAATATTTTTGAAGTTGATAGCAGTATTCTTATGCAAAAAAAAGTTTGGGATGCGTCTGGCCATACTTCATCTGGTTTTACAGATCCTCTTCAGGAATGCAAAAAATGCCACCACCGTTTCAGGGCAGACCATTTGGCAGAGGAAAAAATTAAAAAATGTCCTGACTGCGGCGGCGAACTCACGGAACAGAAAAAATTTAATTTACTTGTGGAAACTCATCTTGGCCCCGTAAAAAATGATTCCTCGCTTACTTACCTTCGCGGAGAAACAACTCAAGGTATTTATGTCAATTATAAAAATGTAAAAATAACAATGAGGGCAGATTTGCCTTTCGGTATTGGGCAAATTGGTAAAGCATTCCGCAACGAAATTACTCCGGGGCATTTTATTTATCGAATGAGGGAGTTTGAACAAATGGAACAGCAATATTTTATTGAGCCGAAAGAAGCTGATCAATATTTTGACAGTTGGAAAAAAGAAAGGATGCAATGGTATTTACATTTGGGAATGAAAGAAGAAAATTTACGATTCAGGCCGCATGCAAAAGATGAATTGGCGCATTACGCAAGATTGGCTGAAGATATCGAGTATCGTTTTCCGTTTGGCTGGCATGAAATTGAGGGGATTCATAACAGGGGAGATTGGGATTTATCACGCCATAGCAAATTTTCTGGAGAAGACTTATCAGAGACCGATAAAGATACAAAGAAGAAATTTTACCCTTATGTTATTGAAACTTCGGCGGGGGCTGATCGGTTGGCATTGGCATTCCTTGTCGATGCTTATCGCGAGGAAAAAGATCGCGTTGTGCTTAGTCTTGACCCTAAACTTACTCCATTCAAGGTGGCGGTATTTCCTCTATTGAAAAACAAGCCAGAATTAGTGGCTAAAGCAAAAGAAGTTTATAATATGTTGAAAAAAGAATTTAGGGTTGCTTTTGATGATAGGGGCAACATTGGAAAAAGATATTATTCTCAAGACGAAATTGGCACGCCTTTTTGCATAACTGTAGATTTTGAAAGCTTGGAAAATGATACTGTTACTTTACGCAACCGCGACACAATGAAACAGGAACGTATAAAAATTTCCGAGCTCGCTAAAAAAATTTCAGATGCAGTTAGATAAAAAAGTATCAATTATAATACCCGCCCGCAACGAAGAAAAATTTCTTAAAAAAACTATAGAATTTTATAGGGCTGAAAATTATCCACTAGAGATTGTTGTAGTTGTTAATAATTCAGATGATAGAACTTTTGAAATAGCTAAATTATACGCTGATAAAGCTTTAAACTATTTAGAAAAAATAGGTGTAAGCGCGGCTAGAAACGAAGGAGCAAAAATTGCAGAAGGAGAAATTTTTATATTTTCAGATGCAGACAGCTATCTTGAAAAGGGCGCTATCCGAAGAATTGTGGATCAGCTAGATAAAAATACAATAGGCTCCCCTCTAGGCAGGCAAAATACAAAAAGTTTTAAAGGTTGGTTGTTTTTTCTTTTTAAAAATTGGACGCGCCGTTTAAAAATTCATGACGGAGTCATAGACGGAGTTTTATTTTGTTACAGGGATATATTTTTTAGAATAAAAGGATTTGATAAAAATAAAAAAATTGCTGAGTTTGATGATTTGATTAATAGGGGAAAACTAGACGGAGCAAAATATAAGCTTTTTACAAATTGTTATGCGACAACCTCTTTGCGAAGATATCAAGAAAAGGGTTATTTAAAATCATTCATTTTTTGGATAAGCTGGAAAATTGTATCTATTTTTAAAAAAGAAAAAAAATTAACAAAAGAATACTTCAGATAAATAATTAATAAATAGTATGTATAAAAAAACAACATTAAAAAACGGATTGAGGCTGATAACGGTTCCTATGGAAAGCGCAAATAGCGTTACGGTTTTGATATTGGTTGGCACGGGGTCAAAATATGAAACAAAAGATATAAACGGCATTTCGCATTTTTTAGAACACATGTTTTTTAAGGGCACTAAAAAAAGGCCGACGACATTATCGATTGCTGAAACCCTAGATAGGGTGGGCGGGGAATATAACGCCTTTACTTCAAAAGAGGTTACCGGTTTTTGGGCAAAGGTAGATAAAAAACATTTAGATATTGCCCTAGACTGGATTTCTGATATGTTTTCAAACTCTAAATTTGAGGAAAAAGAAATAGAGCGGGAAAAGGGCGTGATAATTGAAGAAGTAAATATGTATTTAGACACTCCAATGGCGTATATTGGGGAACTTTGGGAAAGCTTGCTTTATAAAGACCAGCCTGCCGGGTGGAGGGTTATTGGGGAAAAAGAAAATATATTAAGTTTCAATAGGCAAAAAATTGTTGATTACTACAAAAACCATTATTTTTCTGAAAATACAATAGTTTGTGTTGCCGGAGGCATAGATAAAAATAATATTGAAGAAAAAATACAAAAATACTTTTCCCGCCTTCGGCGGGATCCCGCTGCGGCGGGAAAAGTAAAAGTAAAAGAAGTTCAAAAAGAGCCTGAGGTTTTAATTCATAATAAAAAAACTGATCAGACTCATTTTTGCCTTGGAGTAAGGGCCTATGATTTGTTTCACCCTCAAAAATATGCGCTGGCCTTGCTTTCAATAATTTTAGGAGGTAATATGAGTTCAAGACTTTTTATATCTGTTAGAGAAAGAAATGGGCTGGCTTATTCAATACACACGTCAGTTGATAATTCCACCGACACCGGATACTTGGTAACCCAAGCGGGAATTGACCACAAAAATTTAGAAAAATCAGTAAAACTAATTTTAAAAGAGTACCAGTCATTAAAACAAAAAAAGGTTGGCCAGCAAGAGCTTCAAAAAGCAAAAGATTATTTAAAGGGCACTATGTCCCTTTCGCTAGATTCTTCAGACAACCAGGCCTCATTTTATACCGCCCAGGAGTTGCTTGAACAAAAAATTCTAACAGCGGAAGAAAGATTTAAAAAAATAGACGCAGTTTCAATTGAAGACATTAAAAAGGTTGCCGAAGATATTTTTCTGCCCGAAAAATTAAACTTAGCTGTTTTAGGTCCCCTTGAAACAAAAGACAAACAAAAAATAAAAAATTTATTAAAAATTTAATTTAATGGAAAAAGAACAAGTTTTAGACATATCTTGGGAAACTATAATAAAGATATTTATAGCCATTTTTATTTTATATTTTATTTATCTGGCTAGAGAAATTGCTCTATGGTTCTTTTTCGGATTATCTATTTCAATATTGCTGGAACCGGCAATAAATTTTTTAAGAAAAATTCGTATTCCTAAGTTAATAGCCATATTTATTATTTATTTGTCTATTTTTGGGGTTTTGGGGATTTTAATTTATCTGACGGCCCCCTTATTTATTTTTGAATTAAAACAGTTTTCTCAATCTTTACCTAGCTACCTAGAACAAATAAACCCGGCGCTAAAGCAAGTCGGATTTGATATGTCACAAGGCTTTGAAGACCTTACCAGCCTTCTTACGGGAAGTTTAGTTCAAAGCTCGAAAAGCGTTCTCAAAGCAATAATGATTTTTTTTGGGGGAGTTTCCTCTACTGCTTTTATATTAACTATTTCATTTTTCCTTTCTTTAGAAGAAAGAGGAGCTGAAAAATTCTTAATTCTTATAACTCCCAAAAAATATGAAGATAATATAATAGCCCTTTTTGAAAGGGCTCAAAGCAGGGTTGCCGGCTGGTTTGGGGCTAGAGTTTTGTCCTGCCTTTTTGTAGCAGTCGCTTCTTTTATTGTTTTTTATATATTTGGAGTAAAATATGCCTTTCTTTTAGCCCTAATCTCAGGAATTATGAATTTTATTCCTTATATTGGGCCGTGGATAACAAGCGTCCTTTTAGCTGTTTTTATTTTGGTTTCTTCCAGTTCGTGGCTGACATTGCTTTATGTTTTAATAGCTATAATTTTGGTGCAGGAAGTCGATAACAAGCTTTTAACCCCTATATTAATGAAAAAAATGATTGCCCTGCCTCCGGTTTTAGTTTTGGTGTCTTTGTTATTGGGCGCTAAAATTTTCGGGTTTTTAGGAACAATTTTTGCTGTTCCAGTTTTTGGAATTATTTACGAATTTGTAAAGGAGTTTTTAGAGAAGAAGAGAGAGGAGGCCAGCCAAAGTTATTAAAACCTCAATAAAAAAATAGAAATAACGGCCATTGTAATCTGACTTAAAATTCTCCAAAAGCTGGAGATTTTTTTATCTTTTAAAAAGTGCACTCTTTTGCGGTGTATATTGTTATGAAAAGCTAATATTTTGTTTGGAAAAAGCGCGCTTAAAAAAGTAAGACCGTCCGGCGCCATGGCAGCAAGCGCGCAAATATAAATTATGGGCTGATTTTCAGAAAAGACAAAAATTAATAGTATTCCCAAAGAAAAATCCAAAATGACTTTTAAAATTTCTGGTAATGATTTGCGCCAATGTTTTTCTTTGATATTTTTAATGTCATATTCAACATGCGGAATGAAATCTAAAAAATAGTGGCTTAAAAAGGCCAGAATAAGCGCCAATACGGGAATTTTTATATGCGAGGCGATTGCGGCGCCCAATATAAGGTGTATGAGCAAAATCATTGTTTTTTAGGGTAAATTTGATAGTATTAGATTAAGCTTATCATGTTTGATAAAAATAAAAAATTTTATATAACAACGACTCTGCCATATGTAAATGCCGACCCGCATATTGGTTTTGCATTAGAAATTATACAGGCAGATGTTATCGCGCGTTATTACAGAAATAATGGTTTTGATGTATTTTTTAATACCGGAACAGATGAACACGGTTTAAAAATTTATCGCAAGGCGCAAGAGGAAAAAATAGATCCACAAAAATACTGCGATATTTATGCCCAAAAGAATAAAAGACTCAAAGAGGCTCTAAATTTAAGCTACGATAATTTTGTAAGAACTACAGACGAGCGCCATATGTCCTCGGCGAAAGAGTTTTGGAATAGATGTTATAAAAATGGCGACATTTACAAAAAAAATTATAAAATAAAATATTGCGTCGGATGCGAGTTGGAAAAAACAGAATCGGAGCTGATAAATGGAAAGTGTCCTATACATCCAAATAAAGAAATAGAAATTATTGAAGAAGAAAACTATTTCTTTAAATACTCAAAGTATCAGAAGCCGCTTTTAGAATTTTATAAAAAAAATAAGAACTTTGTTATCCCAGAATCAAGGTTTAATGAAATAAAAGAATTTACAAAGCGCGGGCTTGAAGATTTTAGCATATCAAGATTAAAAGAAAAAATGCCATGGGGCGCGCCGGTTCCAAATGATGAAAAGCATGTTATGTATGTTTGGTTTGATGCCTTAGTAAATTATATATCTTGTTTAGAGTGGCCGGAAAAAGGAAAAAAGTTTAAAGATTTTTGGCCTGGTTTTCAAGTGGCTGGAAAAGACAATCTGCGCCAGCAGTCATCAATGTGGCAGGCAATGCTTTTGTCTGCTGGTTTGCCAAATTCAAAACAAATTTTTATACATGGTTTTATAACGGCAAACGGCCAAAAAATGTCTAAGTCCCTCGGCAATGTAATAAATCCTACAGAGCTGGTTGAAAAATATGGAACAGATGCGGTGAGATATTATTTATTAAGAGAAATTCCTTCAACAGAGGATGGTGATTTTACTTATGAAAAATTTGAACAAAGATACAATTCTGATTTAGCCGGCGGAATTGGAAATTTGGTTTCTCGGGTTGTTGCAATGGCCGTTAAATTAGATTGCTTCGCCGCTTCAGCTCCTCGCAATGACAAATTAAAAAAAGAAATTAAAAAAACTGAAAAGCAAGTGGAAGCATTATTGAGTGAATTTAAATTTCACGAAGCTTTAAAAGTTATATGGGCATTGATTAGCTGGTGCGATAAGTATATAAATGAAGCAAAGCCTTGGGAGGGAAAGGAAGGTTCTGAAAAGGCAATTTCTGATTTGCTGTTTAGCATAGAGACAATTGGCGAGCTGTTACAGCCGTTTTTGCCCGAAACATCGGAAAAAATTAAGAAAGCGTTAGAAGAAAAAAAAATCGGAGCGCTTTTTCCGCGGATTTCGTCGCACATTTAAAGTCCAATACGGACAGGAGAAACAGTATGTGGGAATTAGGGTTTGGTATTGCCATGGTTGTGTTCGTGTACTGGCTTTTATTGCCAGAAACCGTATACATCAGAAAAATCAAGGAAGATTCTCCGAGGCGCTAAAAGGTCTTGACATTATCTTGTTTTTTGCTATAATTAAAGTATAGCCTTAACTTCAAGCCATGGCAGGCTCGAGGGATAGCTTGATCCTGAAACCGGGAAAAGGAGGAGTTTTATGTTAGTTCTTTCGCGCAAGAAAAACGAGAGTATTGTCATCAACGATGACATTATAATCGTGGTGGTCGAGATCCGCGGCGACAAGGTGCGCTTGGGAGTTGAGGCTCCTAAAGAGGTGTCAGTGCACCGCCGCGAAGTGTTCGACGCCATTCGGCGCAACGAAGCGGCTCCATTGCCGCTCCAGGAGCCACCGCCAATTTCGGGGTTCGACTGTTTCATGTAGGTCGGACAAATGTCCGGCAGATTAGTTAATTAGCAGGTAGCTACGGCGACCTGCTCTTTTTTTTTACATTT
This sequence comes from Patescibacteria group bacterium, assembly GCA_038063115.1. GTDB lineage: Bacteria > Patescibacteriota > Minisyncoccia > Minisyncoccales > Staskawiczbacteraceae > GWA2-37-10. The sequence goes on from JBBTVU010000101.1 coordinate 10,203, forward strand.
ATGCTAAAATAACTTTATGATTATAGACACACATTCACATTTAAATTTTAAAGCATACGACAAAGACAGAGGCGAAGTTATAAGGCGCGCTCAAGAAGAGGGCGTTGTTTGCATTGATGTTGGCACAAAATACGAAACTTCAAAACAGGCAGTTGAACTGGCTGAAAAAAATGAAAATATTTTTGCTGCAATTGGGCTGCATCCAATCCATATAAAGACAGATTTATTAAAATTAAAAACAGATGAAAACGAAGGAGCTTTTTCTCCGCTTGGCGAGGAATTTGTAAAAAAGAATTATTTAGAATTAGCGAAATCAAAAAGGGTTGTGGCAATCGGCGAAATCGGTTTGGACTATTATTATAAACCAAAAACTAA
>JBBTVU010000102.1:0-12104 GCA_038063115.1 Patescibacteria group bacterium
AATTATATTTCTTATAGTTGTCCAAAACATATTTTTAAAAATTGAATTTTTGTTTCCTGGAAAACTCAATAAACGCTTCGGCGATTTGGTCTAAGTCGTGGTCTAAAACTTTTCTGCCTCGCTGGTCGTGAACATAATTTCCGTTTGCATCTTTTTTATAAACATAATCACCCGAACTATCTTTGCCGGCCTTTTTAGAAACCGCCATAAAAATTGGATAATCTTTTTTAGGCTCACCGACTTCTCCGCCCCATTTTTGTAAAAATAATACAGACGTCTTTGTGCCGGTGTGCGGTTTAAATGTATTTCCATGCAAACCAACAACTGCCAAAATTCGCGCCTTATCAAAAAGAAATTCGCGGACATATTCCATGTTTGTGTTATTCAAAACTCCCTGCGGCAAGACGATTGCCATTCTTCCTCCGGGTTTTACCATATCAAGGGTTCTTTCTATAAATAAAATATGGCGTTCTATTTTATTTACTAGTTTTCCCTTTTTCCTGCCAAAATTATATTGCCTTAATAAACCCTGGTCTTTTATTTCTCCTGCAAAGGGTGGATTTGTCAACAAAACATCAAACCCGAAATTTTTAAATATTTTTTTGTTTTCTTCTTCCTCTGCGTAATCTTTAAATTTTTCCAATCGCTGTAAAAGTTCAACTCGCGCGCGCATTTTGTCTGTGTCTTCACCTTGCCATTCCCTTGTGTCTAAAGAATTTAATTTAAATAAATGCGACCTGCCGTCACCTGCAATTAACATTAAAGCGCGAGAAACCTTGGCAGTTTCGTCGGCAAAATCTATTCCATAAAGGTATTCTTTTGCATAATCTTGTTTTTCCAAATCCGATTTTAAACATTTTTCTTTTACATAATTCATGCAGGCAATTAAAAATCCGCCCGACCCGCACGCTGGGTCAATAACATACTCGTCTTTTTTTGGATTTAACATTTTAACAGCCATAGCAATTGCGTGCCTTGGCGTAAAATATTGGCCTTTTTTACCTTTTGCAACTTCTGGAATTAAATATTCAAAAGCTTCGTCTATAACCATTAAGTCAGAACCAAAAAGTTTTGTTTTTTCCATTTCTCCAATTACAATTGCCAAATGTTCTGGAGAAAGCCGTATATTGTCTTGTTCAAAAAATGTTCCCGGCCATTTTTTAACGGCTAAATGAAACAAACTATTTATTGCCGAAAAAGTTTTATTTGGATCTTTATATTTTCTAAATAAAATTTCTCTGCCTTCCCTTTTCTGGGCTTCTATTTCATCAAATAATTTTGCGTATATTAATTTAAAAACTTCTGTAAAAACATCGACGCCAGCGTTTGCCAAAACCAACTCTTCAATAATTTTAATACTTTCTTTTAGATCTGTTTTTGGGTCTAAATCACTTAATGCTTTCTTTTCTGACAACAGGTCGTCAATTGTTTTGTTGACAGATGGTATTTCAGAAAGCGTGTCTTCAAAATTATTTGGATAATTTCTATACAAAATTGTTTTTATTTCGCCATTTGACCAAACTCCAATTTCGCAACCCTCGGCGTTAAGATAACTTTTAAGCTGGTCTATTCCTTTTTCAAAATTCGGTTTTTTTACTTCAATAATAATATACGGCGTTATTTTATCACTCTTATAAACAACAATATCAGCTCTTGCAAATTCTTTCGAACCAAAATGAACACTTTTTTCCGTATCTATTAAGTCAAAAGGATAGCCATAAAATTTATTTAATTTATGAAGCCAAAGCTGTCTGACAATTTCTTCCGGCTTGCCGTTTTGCTTTGATTCGTCGAAAACAAAACGTTTGACTCCCGATTTTAAATCTTTCACATAAAATCTATCTTTTTCTTCTTCGGTAATTATTAGTATGTTCTCAATATCAAAATCCTTAAATTCCTTTAAACTATAAATCGTGTCTGTATTATGAAAAATTTTATCTATAATTTTTTTCGATTTATTGAGTTTTATGGTTGGCATAATTTTAATTAACCAGCTTCCACTGGCCATTTTTAATAATCGAAATTACTTTGCCCTTAAGGGTCATCTCCTCTGTAAAATGAATAATGCTATAATTAGGATTTTCTGGTTTTAAATATAAAAATGGTGGCTTATTGTCGGAGATAAAACGTTTAACTGTTGCAAAATCGCCTATCTGCGCATAAACTATATCACCCGAAATAAATTCTTTTTGTATTCTTACTAAAACGATGGCTCCGTCATCAATGCCTGCGTTTATCATAGAATCGCCTGAAATTTTTAAAAGGAAAACGTCGTCTTTTAACTTTTCTAATTTATCGCCGACAACTGAGGGAACGGCTTGCCACTCCCCCTTTAACTCTATTGATTCAATAGGAAATCCAGCGCTTACGGTTCCCAATAATGCAATCAGCGGGTGTTTATTTATCGCCTTATAACCAAAAGGTAAAATGGTAATACTACGAGCTCCTTCGTTTCTACTAATTAATTTTCCATGTTTTAATTTTTCCAATAAATCAATAATTGACTGATTGGAAGAAACGCCAAGATTTTCCCTCATCTCTTTGAATGTCGGCGGATAGCCCGTAGTTTCAATAAAATTATAAATAATCTCTAATAATTGTTTTTGCCTTTTTGTAATTTTTATCATTAAATCATTATAACTGACTAAATAGTCGGGTGTCAAATAACGAACTGTGAATAACTTTTATAGACAACTAAACGCCCCAGACGCTGTCTGAGGCGTTCCACATAAAACAAAAACCGACTTATGCCGGTTTTCAATTATTTAGATAAGAGCTCTTTTACAATTTTACTAACTTCTGCGCCGTCGGCTTTGCCTTTTATTTTGGGCGATAAGTCTGCCATCACCTTGCCCATATCCTTAATCTCGTTTGCTCCTGTTTTTGCAATTGCGTCCTGAACCAATTTTTTAAGCTCATCTTCAGATAATTGTTCTGGCAGATATTTTTTCAAAATTTCAATTTCTTTTTTCTCTTTATCTGCAAGCTCGATCCTGTTTCCTCTTTCATAAAGCGCTATTGCATCTTTTCTTTTTTTAATTTCAGAAGATATTGTTTCAATTATTTCTTCATCTGTCAATTCTGCATCTTTTTCCAGTTTAAGTTTATAGCGTTTTTCTTTTTCTTTGACAAAAATAGAGGCAAGCAACATGCGAAGCGTAAACAAAACTAAATTATCTCCCGATTTGAGGGCTTTTGTAGTATTGTTTTGAATCTGCTGTTTTAGCATTTTTTTATTTTAACGCTGTTGTTTTGGTTTTGCCATTTTTTCGGCAATTGCCCTTTCTTTACGCAATTCAACCCTCCTTAGAGCCGACCTCTTTTTTGCCAAATCAGATTTAGCCCTTTTATGAAATTGATGGCCTCTTGTTTGAAGCAAAACGCCTGATTGACGCACTACTTTTGTAAACCTATGGACCAAATTCTGCGGGCTTTCTTTTTCTTTTTTTGTTACTTTTAACATATTATTTCTTTATTTTTGCTTGCATTTCTTTTACGACCTTGTCTAATTTTATTTCTTTTTGTGTGCCGGTTTCCATATCTCTTAAAGTAACAAAATTTTCCAATGCTTCTTTTTGACCAAAAATTAAAACATATTTTATTCCCAACTTATCGGCAGCCCTTAACTGAGATTTTAAAGAATCTTTTGAAAAAGATTCTGCAACCGGAATTTTCGCGGCGCGAAATTCTTCAAAAAGCTTAAAGCTTTTTCTTTTTGCCATTTGGCCCAATTGAGCTAAAAATATCTTTGCTCCGTCTGGCTTTTTGGACAACTTTGTATCTCTTGCCTTCATTAAGGCAATTATTCTTTCAATGCCTCCAGCTGATCCGCAGCTTGGAGTATCTCTGCCTCCCAACATTTTTGATAAATTGTCATATCTGCCCCCGCCAATTAATGTGCCTACGGTTGCGCCGTCTTCGCCTGCCTGCGCAGGCAGGCTTTTTTCTACAATTTCAAAAACGGTTTTTGTATAATAATCTAATCCTCTGACTAAATAGGGGTTTAAAGTATATGGCAACTCTAATTCGTCTAAAAATTCTAGAACTTGTTTAAAGTGCGAATGGCAGTCTTTGCAAAGGTGATCAATTATTTGAGGAGCTGAAGCTTTTACTCTTTGGCATTTTTCTTCCTTACAATCTAAAATTCTTAAAGGATTTTCTTTTAACCTTCTTTGGCAGTCAGAACACAAAGAAGACCGCCTTGACCTGAAATAACTGGCTAATATTTTTTTAAAATATGGCCTGCACTCTGAATCTCCTATTGAGTTAACTTCAATTGTTAAATTTTTAAATCCTAATTCTTTTAAAACGTCGTAGCTCATTTGGATAATTTGCCCGTCAACAGAAGAATTTTTTTCGCCCAAAACCTCAAAACCAAATTGGTGGAACTGGCGGAACCGTCCTGCTTGCGGTCTTTCATATCTGAAAAACGGCCCAATGTACCAAAGCTTTACGGGCTGGGGAAGATTATGCATTCCGTGTTCAAGGTAGCTTCTCATTATAGCAGCTGTTCCTTCTGGCCTTAAAGAAACCAAATCGCCGCCTTTTGTCCTGAAGGTGTACATTTCTTTTCCAACAATATCTGTAGAAGTCCCTACGGCTTTAGAAAAAAGTTCTGTATTTTCTAAAATAGGAGTTTCAATTTTCTGAAAGCTGTAATAGTTGGCAATATTTTCAACAGATTTTTGGACTTTCTGAAAATATACCTGCTCTTCGGGCAGAATATCGTGCATTCCTGTTAAACTTTGAAATTTTATTTTGCTCATTAAAATTTTGATAAAGCAGCTAATGGTAAAATTCTCAAAAGCGCTTTGCCAATAATATCTTTCTTGGGAACGCTTCCCCATCTTCTTGAATCGTAAGAAAATTCTCTGTTGTCTCCTAAAACGAAAAATTCATCGGCTCCCAAAACAGTGCGCGCATCTCCATAAGTCTTTAAATCTGGCGGAATATATGCCTCAGCTAATACAAAACTTTTGCCGTCTTTTGAAATTGTTACGCTGCCGTTGCTTACATCAACTGTTTCTCCGGGCAGACCGATAACTCTTTTTATAAAACGTTGTGTAGCGTCTTTTGGATATTTAAAAACAATTACATCTCCTCTTTGAGGGTCTGAAAACCTATAAGACAGTTCATCTACTATTAAATAGTCCCCTGAAAGGAAATTTGGCACCATTGAATCTCCTTTTACAATGAACGGCTGAAACAAAAAATAACGTATCGGCAGAACTATCACCGAGGCAATTATGAAAATTTTCAAAACCTCCCATACAAAGGGGGCGTATTTTTGAATAATTTTTTTCATATTTTTTATTTTATAATATTTTTTTTAAAAAAACAAGGCTGTGGACAGAAGTCTGCCACAGCCCTATGAGAAACAGGGGGTTGATCTATGCCGGCGCTAATGCAGGCAGAAAGATGAACGGCGATTGCGCAATCGCAGGCTTGTGGTCTCACGCCTTTTGCAATGCGCCTGCTTCTTTCGCTTTTTCTTCTGAACTTTCCTCAGCAAACGGCGAATCGTCTCCTCGTCAGCATCATAACCATTCACTTGACCAAACCCGTTACAGAAACTGCGCAAACCACCAGTGTTATTGTGATGAGGCGCGCCGTTCAAAAGCTTGCGCTTTTGGCTCCGGGTAAGGTCGCTGATCTTGATGACGCAGAGAGACGTGGCTTTGCTGGCCATAAACCCGATTCCTTCCTTTTTCGGACCAATGGATTCAGAGAATGCCTCTTCTCTGCCCGTTAGGTAACCCGCAGATAGTCGGAAAACAACCTCCTTTCTGTTCATAATAAAAAAAGAACTACATTTTTAATTGTAGTTCAAAAAAATCTTGTTGTCAATTTTTTTACTGGCCAGCCAGTAAAAGATCATTTATCTGTTGCGCAATTTTTAAAATTGCAGCAGATATAGAGGCAATCAAATTTTCATTGCCAGTGGGAGCCACTGAGGGCGAACCAATGCACGCGCCATTATTGCATCCGTTGGGACAATCATACCATTCATAAACTTTATAGCCATTTGAGTCGCAAAAATATTCAGCTATTCTTTTGTCTGCCGCGTAACACAAATCTGAAAGGCTTCCGGTTGCATTGGTTACAGTTCCTTTTACAAAATAATCTTTCCCGCCGTCTGTGTCAGTACAGCCCACAACCGCATCTGCCGCAAAATTGGCTGTTACGGTTTTGTTGGCATTCATTGTAACGGTGGCTGGGTTTGTGGTTCCTGTCGCGTCTCCGGTCCAATTTACAAAGTGATAACCGCTGTTAGCCGTTGCAGTCAAAGTTACTGATGCTCCTGAAGCATAAGTTGTTTGATCTGGATTTTTGGTTACAGTTCCATTAACCGCTGTAGTTGTTAGGGTGTAAGTTATTGTATCCGTCGCAACAACGCTGAAATAGTTGTCGCTAGTGTCTGATACTTCGCTGTTTGACACTTTAGCCGTATATTTATCTCCAACAGCATAATCTGTTGAGTCAATAGTAAATGAATAAGAGCCGTCTTTTGCAGAAACCGGCGCCACACTGCTTGTTATTTTTTTAGTTGTTTCGTTTTTAATTGAAACATATACATCGTTATCTACGGCAGTCGCGTTCCATGTAACTCTATAGGTTTGACCTTGTTGCCACCTCTCTCCTCCGTTTGGCGAGGTGACGGTAATTGACGGCTGGGTTACCAAGCACCCATAAAGCTGATTTAATTTTGCCCTTGTTAAAGGTCCAACAAAGCCTGTTTGGTCAATGCCGTATTTTTTCTGAAACGCCTTAACCGAGGCGACAACAGTTGAATTAAATATGCCGTTAATAGATCCCGCGTATAATCCCTCTCTGATAAGGGCTATCTGAAGCGCCGAGACCTCGTCTCCCCTAGAACCAGAAAATAAAGATTTAGTAAACGTATAGCACCAGTTGCCGCACACGCCGGTTTCGCAGCCATAAGTGAAAATTAAAGTTCCGTTAAAATACACTTTGGACCCCGGCCTGTTTGCGCCGGAATTGTCCCAAACCGCTTTGCATAAATCAGAGGTTTCTTTGTAAATGTTTCCGATATTTTTGCCGTCAGCTCCATCGTATTTGCAGTTGTCAGCAGGCGTTGGCGCGACAACACTGAAATAACTATTGCTTCTGTCTTCCGGCGCGCTATCGCCAACCCCTACTCTGACGTCATAACTGTCGCCCAAAGTAAAATCCATAGGAACAGTAAACGAAACTGTTTTGGCGGTTGCCGGAATTGCAGTAGTAACAAATGTTACTCTGCTTCCAGTGGAAATTCCATTATTGCGAATTGAAACAATAACATCTTCTGTCACATTTTTAGCATCCCATGTTATGTTGTACGGCTTCCCTCGCTCCCACCTCTCTCCTCCGTTGGGCGAGGTAACGGTAATTGACGGCTGGGTTACCAAGCACCCATAAAGCTGATTTAATTTTGCCCTTGTTAAAGGTCCAACAAAGCCGCTCAGGGGCGAAATGCTATATTTTTGCTGAAAAGCAATAACCGCAGAAACAGTTCCTTGGTTCTTGCTAAATTTATTGCCCGTGTCTGGCGCAAACGAAATGTCTTCTTTTTCCAAAGCCTTGTGCAAATGACCAACTTCACTGCCGCCAGAAGCGCCATATCCGAAGTTTGTATTAAAATTGTGGCACCAGTCTGCGGGGGCAGTCTGAGCCAAAGAAATCTGCGGGCTTACAAAACCTAAAATCACCGCCGCTAAAACAGCTGCCATTGCAAAAAATTTTATTTTCATAGTTAAATTGTTCCGCTCAAAAGCGGTTTTTTTCAATAATTATTATCTAATAATACCCCCCTAACAAGATTTTAGCAATATGCGTCAAGACTTTCCTTGTGGATAACTAAATTTTTTGATAATATTATTTAACGGGATAAAAATATGACAATAATTATTGGCATAGGAAATCCGGGCGAAAAATATAAAAATACTCGGCACAATATTGGGTTTATGGTTTTGGATAAATTTGCGGAGAAAAATAATTTTCCCGAATTTAGTTTGCAGAAAAAATATGGCGCCGAGACCTCGGAAATGCAACTCGGCGAACAAAAAGTTCTGCTCGCCAAACCCAAAACTTTTATGAACAACTCCGGCAAATCCGCCCAAAAATTGGTTAAGTCCGACTTAACCAATTTAATAATAGTTCACGACGATGTGGACTTGCCAATCGGCAAAATCAAAATTGTAAAAAACAGAGGTTCTGCCGGCCACAAAGGAGTGGAGTCAATAATTAAAGCTATAGGCAATGAAAACTTGATTCGCGTGCGCATCGGCATCGGCGGCAACTCGGGACAGTTCCGTGCACTGAACCACGGTACTAAAAAAGCAGGGAATATTGTGTTAAAAAAGTTCAGTAAAAATGAACAAAAAAATTTAGACCAGACACTCGCCGAAACAGCAGACGCCCTTGATTTTTTGATAAAACAAGGTTTGGATAAGGCCATGAATGAATACAATAAATAAATTCAAAAAGGCAGTAAAATAGCGGAGAACGGGTCTCCGCTATTTTTTAAATTCTTAAATCCTCAGCGAAGCCGTAGAAAAATATCAAACAAAAAAGCGAAGGCTTGCCTTCGCTGGTTATGCCGGGTTTCCCCAGCCTTATGCCTGCCGATTAAATCGGCCCACTGATCAGGTTAGATCGATTAATGCATCTTCGCCCTCTTCCCTACTTGCCCGCACTGCTCGAGCGTGCTCCGGCGTGGGATATTGTTCCGCAAAACGCCGTTGAAGCTCTTGCTTCAACTTAAACGGCACCTGTCCCCATGCTTGAGCAGCCTGCAGCTCTTGGTATCTTTTGGCTCGCATTTGCAGTGCGCACCACTGCCGCAACCCGGGATAATCGTCGAGTTTTATTGGAATGTGCATTCTCAACTTGCATCTATCGCAAAAAAGAACACGATGAGTTTTAGAAACAACCACGGCGTGAATCCCACCTCCGCAAATTCCATGCGTACCAAGTGCTCCAAAAAGGGAAACTGGCCGGAATCTTTCATCAACGCACAAACTCTCGCCGAATTCATTCAGCACGATCGGGTCCATGGTGGACTCCTTTTGTCAAAGAAACAACTGTTGCAAATCAACAAGTTTTATACTATACCAAAAATATAAAATTTCAAGCATTTAAACTAATTTTCAGATACTTCAAATAATACTACATTTAGAAAAGCTTTATTAAATTGAGTATCGCCGTGTTTTGTCTATAGTTCGTCTACTAAAAAAATTCTTACATATTTGTCCAAAGAATAAAATTGCAAAGACCTTTCGGTTTTTTCCGAAACATCGTATGGGGTGACCCAGACGCTGTGCTGAAAAAGTTTGTATCCTAAATTTTTTAACGCGCTTCTTAGTAGAACCCTGTCTCTTTTTCTACTCTGAGGAATATCAAAAATTATCATAATCCACTTGCCATCTTTCCTTTTCGTTTGTTTGCCGTCTTCTATTTTAAAACTAACCTTTATTGCCTTATCTTTTCCTTTTTTCGTGAGAAGGACTGCTTGTTTTCCTTTCAAATTTTCTACTCTTATAAAATTATTTTTCTTTAAATAATAGATCAACTTATTAAATGCCTGTTTATTTTTGAATTTCCTGTACATTTCAAAACTGGGGTTTTTTGGACCCGGCATTAAATCGCCAAATGTTTTTCTGCGCCTAAAAATAAAATGAGCCGTATTACTCCCCGCCTCCAATAAATGTAAAAGAAATTGATCGGTTATAGAAAATTTCATAATAAAAATATCGTATTTTAAAACTTTAATATATTTTACCAAGAATATAAATAATACTCAATATTGTAAAGCTTTATACTTATTAGTATTAATTAAGTTAGATAATTTTTTGAAAAAATAAAATAAAAAAAGCGGAGAACGGGTCTCCGCTAGCTAACACTGACTATTATCTCCCACTCGCGCGAAAGCTTCTTCTGCCACGCGCAAGATTTCAGCCTCAATCTCCTTTTGAAGACAAGGAACTGTCTTCATTGAGCACGCCATCGTAAACGGCATGCTGATTCACTATATTTTGGATTTCTTCGCTTGCGCGTTTTTTAGACTTAATGTTTACCAAACACCACTGTTCCAGTTTGGCAATGGTGTTAATTCGCCCAGGAATATAGTTAGGGTCCGGTATCCGGCCACAGATAGAGCAAAACATCCCAATGTGGGATGAAGATACCAGTCGAAACATTATAACTCCAGTGCATGCTTCATGGCTCATTTGTGAACAACAAAGCGGTGTGTTTTTATCTTCATTAAAAAAGAAAATCGTCTCATCAAAAATATTTATTACAATCCGCCTCATAATAAAGCTCCTCTCCAAGCTGTCAAAGGGCAAAAAACCTAACCAATTTTTATATTACATTAAAATTAAAAAGTTGCAAGATTTCGTATATATCTGTTATAGTGAACAAAATATAACTGTTAAAAAATATAAACCATGAAAAGTTTAGTTATTGTTGAGTCACCTACAAAATCACGCACGATTTCTAAATTTTTAAGCAAAGATTATAAAGTTGTTGCGTCTTTTGGACATGTAAGAGATCTGCCAAAGAGAGAACTGGGGGTAGATGTTGAAAAAAACTTTGAGCCCAAATATGTAATACCCACAAAAGCAAGAAAACTTATTACAGAATTAAAAAAGGATTCTGCAAAAGCCGATAACACCATTCTTGCCACCGACGAAGACCGCGAAGGAGAGGCAATTGCTTGGCATTTAGCCCAAGCCCTCGGGCTTGGGAAATTCGAAACCCAAAGCACGGTTGAGCCCGAAGGCTCTCCCCGTAGGGTCCAATCCGAAATAAATCAAAAATCTAAAATCCAAAATTCCAAACCGTACCAACGAATTGTGTTCCATGAAATTACGGAAAACGCGATAAAAAAAGCGTTGGAAAATCCAAGAGACATTGACATGAATATGGTAAATGCCCAGCAAGCAAGGCGCATTTTAGACAGAATTGTAGGTTATAAGTTATCTCCATTTTTGTGGAAAAAAGTCAATAAAGGTTTGTCAGCAGGAAGAGTGCAATCTGTGGCCGTAAGATTAGTTGTTGAAAGAGAAAGAGAAATTGAAAAATTTATTGCAACAGAATATTGGGGCATTGAAGCGTTACTCAAAAAAGATAAGGAGTTTTTAGCTTCTTTAATTAAGAAAGATAATAAAAGTATAGATAAGCTGGAAATTAAAAATAAATTAGAGGCAAATAAAATTTTGCAAGATTTAAATAACGCAGATTACGTTGTTGAGTCGGTTGAAAAAAAAGAAACAAAAAGATATCCTGCTCCCCCATTCACAACCAGCACCTTGCAACAAGCGGCTTCACAAAGATTCGGCTGGTCTGCAAAAATGACAATGTCTTTAGCCCAACGGCTTTACGAAGAAGGAAATATTACTTACCATAGAACTGATTCATTAAATTTGTCTGAAACATCGATGACTGGCGCCAAAAATTTTATTTCTGAAAAATATGGCAAAAATTATTGGACGGGAAAATTTATAAAATATATTACAAAAAGCAGGAGCGCGCAAGAAGCTCACGAAGCAATCAGGCCGGCTTACGCAGACCGGACTCCAGATTCGCTAAAAAATCTCGATGCGCGCCAGTTAAAACTTTACACTTTAATCTGGCAAAGATTTATTGCCTGCCAAATAGCGCCAGCCCTTTTTGACTCTGTATCAGCAGATATCAAGGCAAAAAAATATACATTCAGAGCCAACGGCCAGACATTGAGATTTGACGGATTTTTAAAAGTTTATCCGACAAAATTTGAAGAAAAGGAATTGCCTGATTTAGAAAAAAATGACAAGTTGGATTTTGTAAAATTAAATTCAGAACAGCATTTTACCGAGCCTCCGGCAAGATACAATGAAGCCAGTTTGATAAAAACTTTAGAAAAATTTGGCATTGGCAGACCTTCAACCTACGCTCCGACTCTGGCAACAATCCAAGACAGAAATTATGTTTCAAAAAATGACCAAAAAAGATTTGCGCCCACAGAAATAGGAACTGTAGTTAACGATGTTTTGGTTAAAAATTTTCCGGAAGTGGTTGATATTGATTTTACAGCAAAAATGGAAAAAGAATTAGATGAGGTG
>JBBTVU010000103.1:0-14538 GCA_038063115.1 Patescibacteria group bacterium
AAAGCTTTCTTGTAGCTGTCGCGTCAACTCGGCCATTACCCAAGTCCCTGAAAGCCACAAACAGATCGTCAAGAGTTTTTACCTCGAACATCACCCTCTCCTTAGTTGTGATAGGAACACCGCATATATTATATTAGCAAAAGAAATTTAATGTGTCAAGTAATCTTTAATTGCCGCAGCCAGCGCGTCAACAGCCAAAACCGAACAATGATATTTTATTTTTGGCAACCCTCCTAAAGATTCTATTACATTATCTTTTGTAATTTTCGAAGCTTCTTTTATTGTCTTTCCTTTTACTAAATCTGTGATAATTGAACTTGTTGAAATTGCAGCCACGCAGCCAAAAGTTTCAAACTTTATATCTTTAATAATTTCTTCGCCTTTTTTATTTTTCACAACTTTAATATAAAGCCACATCACGTCGCCGCAGACGACGTTTCCAACTTTGCCAATGCCGCTGGCGTTTTTAATTTTTCCGTAGTTATGCGGGTTTTTAAAAGTTTCTAAAACTTTTTTTGTGTATAACCCCCCGCAAATTTTATTGTTTATTTTCATAAAAATTATAAAAAGCGAGAAAAGAAATTTTAAAGGCATCTTCGGAGGCAATTTTGCATAGTTTCGCGAAGCCCGCAGGCGGAGCGAAAAAATTGCCGAGAATAAGGCGCGCCGAGCCGCAGGGCGAGACGACGCCGGTGCCGACTAAAATTTATTTTCGAGCGATTTAAATGGCGATATTGCCCTTATTTTTTTAATTATTTTAGGTAAAACTTTCAGCAAATAATTTATATCTTTTTCTGCTGTAAATCTGCCTAAAGAAATTCTTAAAGACCCGTGTGCTTCTTCCGGCCGTAATCCTATTGCCAACAAAACATGGCTAGGCTCCAATGTTGCAGATGAACAAGCAGATCCAGTTGAACAAGCAATTCCATGCATATCAAGCTGTATAACTATTGATTCCCCCTCCACAAAATTGAACCGCACATTCACATTATTTGCCAACCTGTCTTTTGGGTGTCCGTTTAGTTCGCATCCTTTAATTTTTAACAAGCCTTTTATCAATTTATCGCGAAGTTTTATTAATTTCTGATTTTCCCTTTTGGCTTCTTTTTTATAAATTTCAACAGCTTTTGCAAAACCAACAATTGCCGAAACATTTATTGTTGAAGATCTCAATCCATTTTCTTGGCCTCCGCCGTGCAATAAAGGCGTAAGCTTTATACCTTCTCTTATATATAACAGTCCGGCGCCTTTTGGTCCGTAAATTTTATGCGAGCTGGCAGTAAGCAAATCAATATTCATTTTTTTGACATCAATTGCAATTTTCCCAAAAGACTGCGAGGCGTCTGTATGAAAATACACTTTTCTTTCTCTGCAGATTTTTCCGATTTCCGCAATATCTTGTATTGTTCCAATTTCGTTTGATGCGTGAATTGCAGAAACCAAAATTGTTTTTTCTGTAATTGCATTTTTTATATCTTCAGGATTTATTTTCCCAAATTTGTCCACTGGAATTTTTGTAATTTCAAATCCGTTTTTTTCCAGCCATTTTGCAGATTCAACAATGCAGTGGTGTTCTATTGAAGAAATTATTATGTGATTTCCCTTATTTTTATTAGCAACAGCCACGCCCTTTAAAGCTGTGTTATTGCTTTCAGTGGCAGAACTTGTAAAAATTATTTCATTTGGTTTAGCCCCAATTAAATCTGCAACAGTCTGCCTGCTTTCTTCTAAAACAATTTTTGCCTCCTGCCCAAAAAAGTGTAAAGACATAGTATTTCCAAATTTTTCACTCAAAAACGACGCCGTTGCTTTTGCAACACGAGGATCAACCGGCGTAGTAGCTGCATAATCTAAATAAATTCTTTTCATATTACTTTATAAGTTCGGATAATTTTATTGAGTTTAATGTTTTATTTACGGCCTTATCAATTTTACTCCAAACATTTTTCGCAAGACATTTTTTTGATCTGATGCACATCTGGCAATTTACGGTTTTTATATCCTCAAGTAGCTTAATAATATCTGCTACAACTATTTTATCAGGGCTTTTAGCGAGAGAATATCCGCCGTTGGCTCCATGGCGCGCAGTAACCAAACCTCCCTTTTCCAAACTGGAAAAAATTTTACTCAAAAATTCAAAAGGCACTCCTTCAATATTTGAAATTTGCCTTATAGAAATTGCCTTATTGTTTTTACCTGCCTGCGCAGGCAGGTTTTTAGCTAAGTGGACCATTGCGGTTAACCCATACTCTGCCTTTTTTGAAATTTTCATATTTTGATATCTTGATATCTTATAACCGACTAATTTAGTCGGTATTATTCAGTATATAAAAAAAGACTGCCCGTGTCAATACTAGGCAGCCCTTTTTTATTTTACATATAAACCGCAGAAACATTTGCCGTCCTTTTCAATCTCATCTTCGCTATAAATGCAGGGGCATATTATTTTTGCGTCTTCTATTTCATTTCCCGTTACCCTTCTGCACGGACAATATCTTTTGCCGTATTTTTCTTGATTTTTTGCCAAGCCCGCCATTATTTTATCAACAACTTTTTTATCTGGATTCAATTTCATGCTATTTTTTTAAGCCATTCTTTAATGTCTGATTCTGTTCTTAACCCCACAAATCCGCCGGCCAGCTTACCGTCTTTGAAAAGCGCAACCATGGGAATTTTGTCTATTTTAAACTTTTGCGATGTTTGGGGAAACTCATTAACATTAACTTTTTTAAAAATAATTTTATCTTTTAACTCTTCTGCCACTTTTTCTAAAATAGGACCTAAAACAGCGCACGGTTCGCACCAGGTTGCAAAAAAATCAACTAAAACCGGTTTATCTGATTTTTTAATTTCTGCTTCAAAATTTTTGTCTGTTATATTTATGTTCATATTTAGGTTGGTAAAAAAAAGTTTTTAAGTTTAGAAATTTGCCAAATTAGCGTTGTATTCAATGCCAGAATTATTACGAAAATTAAAATCAGCACATTGCCTCCAAGAAAAATTCCTCCCATTATAGCCACAATTGCAGCGCCCATAGTAGTTACTATGTTATCCATTGAAACTCCAACAATGGCGTCTCCAAGCCTGCCCTTTGGATTTATAGTAAAATTATGAATAACAATCATCTCGCCCAAACACCCTATTATTCCCGCAAAAACCCCTGTTAACACAAACGGCAACCCCGTAAGATCAGAAAATACTTTTACCGCGTTTACCATAGTTTCTGCAGCAAATAAAATTGCTACGCCCGAAAAAAACAAATGCACAAATATAATAGGCGTAGATTTTTGGCTGTAATAATCTTTTTCTTCTTGTTCCGCAACCCTACTCTCCTCTTTTTTTGATTTTCTAAAATAATATAAAGAAAAAATGCAAAGCAAAAAAATGACAATGCCAACTGGTCTTATTAACTGGTATAAATCACTATTCATTTCATTTGGAGCATTAGAAACTCTGCCAAACAAAACCATTGTTATTGCCACAACTGCTGTCAAAATAGTTAAAACATTCAATATATCTATTGAAGTATCAAATTCTTTCAAGCTTGGCTTTACTTTGTGCTGGCTTAGTGGAATTACCGTTCCCAATTTTTTAATATAAGGAAACATTAATATTGACTTATTTTTTGCGTTAGCTAAGTTCTGCCTATAAACGCACCACACTGCATGTCCAATGTTATATATATTAGATCCAAAGGTAGTGGCTGCGGCAATAATAGCATAATTAATTGCCAATGAATAATCTGTACTTGCTACGCGTAAACTGATAAGAGCCGCCGTTACTCCCAACACCATATCAGGAAAAGCTGTTCCTAAAGACTGGAGCATTCCTCCGGCCAATTTTGTTCTATGACTCAATACTCCGGTTGTTTCTTCTATAATTTTTGCCGTTCTTTTTAAAACGAAAAAAGTGCCAAAAGCCAAAATAAAAATTACAGCTCCTATTCTTATAAAAAAGCTATATTTTTCATCTATAAATTGTTCTAAAATAAAACGTAAAAACAAGGCGCCCACTACAAAAGTGAAAAGTTGAAAAGCCGGCGATTTAGTCATATTTTTATTTTTTACTTTTTTATTAATAATATTGCGCTTAGGTCTAAGTCAAATGTAAATACAGTTTTTGGTTTTAAAAAATATTAACATAACCACAAGTACCGCTGCCATTAATAGAAAAATAAATACTGGCGCGAGCGGAGATTCTAGGCCTGGCAAATATTTAAAATTCATTCCGAAAAAACCGGCAAGAAATGATATTGGCATAAAAATCGTGGTAATAAGTGTTAAAACTTTCATAACAGAGTTTGTCTTACTGTTTATGATAGAAAGATAAACATCCAGCATCCCCGATAAGATATCTCTATAGGTTTCTATAACATCAACTATTTGGATAAGGCTTTCATAAACATCGCGGAGATATATCTTTGTGGAGGCCTTTATTAATTTGGATTCGCTTCTTTCTAGCATATGAATCGTTTCTCTCAGGGGCCATACGAATTTTCTCAACTCCAAAACTTGACGCTTAAAATGATATATTTTGTTTAACATCTCGGGTGCGGGCTTTTGAATCATCTCTTTTTCTAATTTTTCAATGTAGCCGCTGAACTCTTCCAACATATTAAAATAGTTCAAAACTATGGAATTAACCAGCTCGTAGCATAAATAGTCTGTATCAGAAGATCGGATGCGCGATTTATTTTGGCGCAATAAGTTTCTTATTGACTCAAAATTATCTCCTTTTAGACCCTGCTGAAAAGTAAGAAGAAAATTAGCGGCAAGTATGATGCTTACCTGTTCTGGGACGATTTTATTTGTTTTTTTATCAAAACTAAACATTTTAAGGGCCAAAAAAATGTAATCCTCAAGTTCTTCCACCTTCGGCCTTTGATTAGTGTTCAAAATATCTTCCACTACCACAGGATGCAGATCAAAACCCAACTGGAGTTCGTTTAAAAAAGATATCGGCGGAACCCGGTCAATATTTATCCAGGTTACTGTTTTTGTCTCTTTGTACGGAATGCACTCATTAATGTCTAAAACGCCTTTCTCCTCTAATTTTTCCGAGTCGTAATCAAAAAGATAAACATTGTTTTTAAGTAAATTTTTGTTTTCTGAGTTAGCCACGTTTTAAAAATTCAATAAATATTTTTTAGTTTAAACAAAATCTATTGCTATCCGACTCTTTAAGCGCCGCATATTAAGCGATAAAACCAAACTACTTCTTTCTCTTGCTGAAAAAGGAAACATATAGAATTTCCAAAATTCCTACGGTGTTAAAAACCAGCAAAGCAATATACCATGGCTTGCTGTCATTTTTAGCTGCTTTCCAGAGAGCAACTCCCTTCCAAGCAAGCGACCAAAGCGCAAGCGCTATTAAAAACGATATTGCCTTTGGGTTGTTTAAAATTGCTATTAATTGCGCATTTGTTAGTTGTTGAAAATACATATGTTTATTTTAATTATTTATTATACGGTAGCCTGCGACCCCAAAGGCTACAGATACATTTAACGACTCTTTTTTACCGTACATTGGCAGATAAATAATTTTATCTGCTTTTGACAATATTTTTTTAGAAATTCCTTTAACTTCGTTTCCTATTATCAAGGCCAATGGAAATTTTGGCTCAAATTTAGTGTATTCAACCGCATTTCTATCCTGCTCTAGCGCTACTATATATATCTTATCTTTTTTTAATCTATCAATCAACCTCCAAGTCTGTTTGCAATATTCAAAAGGAATTGTCTTTTCAGCGCCCAAACCCGTTTTTGAAATTTTATGATGCGGAGGTTGGCCGGAAATTCCGCCCAAAAATATTTTTTTAACACCTAAAGCATCGGCAGTCCTAAAAATTGACCCTATGTTTTCCAGACTTCTTATATTGTCGCAAACCACATAAAACTCTCTTTTCTCCATAAAACACCTGCCTACTTACCTACTTAATACCCAGTATTGACGATCGTCAATACTATTGATCGCTAGAAATTAATTTATTTTGAAATATTTACTTAAATTATCATCATTAAATATTCTTTCTGCTGTTATTATATTAACAAACGGATTTACATTATAAATTTCGCTGATAAGTTGAATTTCTTTTTCGCATGGATATGGAAAAACCCAAACACTTTTCTGCAACTGAAAAAATCCCATATTTTTCATTTTCCACCTCATTGCATTTCGGGCAATTCGGCCACTTCTTTCCGGTATGTCGAATATGACAACCCGCCATCTTTTGTCCCAAATCTTTTGTTTTTTAATCTTCATATCATCAAATTGAATTTCTTTAACAACCCTTCTCCCCTTTTCGGTCAAATTTACAGTAAATTTTCTTTCTTTTTCTGTTACTATAATAATTTTATTTTTTTCTAAACCGATTAAAGATCTTGCAAATGATTTCTCTTTAAAATTTTTATGACTTTTATTATATTTTTTACTTTTTGCAATAATTCTCGCTAAATTTATTAAAAAATAAGGCGAAGTGGCTGCCACTGCAATGATAGCGCCGGTGGCCAGCGTCAATAAAACATCTTTTGTAATTTCTCCATATTTTTTTCTCATATTAACTTATTTTAATCGTATTACCTTGTCAATGCGATCGTCAATACTAAGTACCATATATTATTATATCATTGGATAAACATTTGGGTGGCATAAAAAAAACGGCGCAACACGCGCTGAGCCACAAATCCCCCTATTTTATTTCAAAAATTTTATACTTGAAACCATTCTGTTAAAAATGGAGTAATCTTGGTCGTTTGTATTGTTTTGCGATAAATAAGTATGGATAAAGCTATATTTAAAATTTCCTTTGTCAACGCAAGCCGTTTTAAAAAATGTCGTGTTTTGATTAATCTCGCTCCGGAAGGATGTTTCTATTATTTTTCCGCTTAATCCATTTATAATAATAGAAATAGACTTAAGTTTTGAGCTAATTTCAGAACAACTGCCAGTATAATAAAGGCTGTCTGTTTTTTGCACCTCTATTCTCCAATTATTTAGATTTGGATCGCTTGCAGGATGTATATAAATAACTCGTCCGTAATCCAAACCAGAAAAATCTTCTCTTATTTCATAGTTTTCAGGATAGCTGAATTGAACTCCCATTTCTTGATTTTTATAAATATTCCATCCTTCTCTTTCGTTATTTTTGTTTTTATTTTTATTTATAATACTTATGCCAACGCCAATTAGAAAAAATATAATTATTATTGTAACAACTAATGTAATTGTAAAAATATTTTTCTTCATAAAAACAACGTTTAATAATTTGCATATGCAATAAGTATAACAAAAAAATAAAATCGGCGCAATTGCCGGTAAAAACCTATGCTCTAGTTATTTAAAAATCTCCTATTGACTTCTTGCCAGTTAACAATGTTCCACCAGTTTTCTATAAATTTTGCCCGGTCGTTTTTATAATCTAAATAGTAAGCATGCTCCCAAACATCTATGCAAAGCAATATTTTTTGTTCTGGATAAAAATTAACATTGTGTTTTTCTATCTGAATTATTGCCAAATTTCCGCGCTCTTTATGAAAAGCCAGCGCAGCCCAGCCCGACCCCTCAACCGATTTTGCTGTTTCTGAAAATTCTTTTTTAAACCTTTCAAAACTCCCAAAATTTTCTTCAATTGCATCTAAAATTTCGCCTTGTGGCTTATTCTTTTCAGAATTAAATGGAGCCATAACTTTCCAAAAGGTTTCATGCAAAATATGGCCCGCCACATTAAAAGACAGTGACTTTAAAACTGATTTATAATCTAACTCTGTGTTTTTTTCTCTTGCATCCCAAATTTTTTCTAACAGAGCATTTGCAGTATTTACATAGGCTGCGTGATGCTTGTCATAATGCAAAATCAAAACTTCTTCTGACACATACGGCTCTAAATCTTTATAACCGTATGGTAAATCAGGCAATTTATATAATTCTTTTTTCATTTTATTTTAATTGTTAATTATCGTTTTCAGCGGTTTTATATTCACATCCTTTGCCGCCGCACCCGCCAATTATTATGTTTTCATTTTCCATATTTTTAATAATTATTTTTTATTTATAATCCAATTGCCATTTTTACAGAATTTGCAGGTTCCATAAAAATTTATCTTATAATGCTTTATAGCGCCAACATTGGTTCTTTTTTTCTTTAAAACCCCGCAATTGACACATTCATTTACAACATCAAAAACCATACCGCAGTCGTCGCAAATAAAATGGGCGTGGTCAGATATATCGCCGTCAAAAAAAACTGCTTCTTTTGTGTCTATTTCCTGAATTTCTCCCTTTTCTTTAAACCCGTTCAAAATTCTATAAACAGTAGCCTGGCTTATATGCGGGAGTTTTTTCTTAACCTCCTTATAAATTATTTCAGCTGAAGGATGATTTTTTACGCTTTTTAAATATTCCAGTACAAATTCTTTCTGCGAAGTCATCCTTTCCTTTTTTATAGTTTCTTGCATTGTTTTAACTTAATAATAATCATTCCTTATTAAATTATATTATTATTAAGAAAAGCCTGTCAATATAAGGAACTGTGGATAACTCTTAAAAACTAAATTTCGGCTTTTTTAATTTTCTTTATTCCAAAAAAAGTTTTGAGTAATTTTATTTTAAGCTTATATGATTTACAATGTTTTAACATCCCCAAAAAAAAGAGCTTTTCGATATTGTAACTTTTTTCCGCCCTTTTTAGCATTTTATTTCTAGTTTTTACTTTCAAAATTCTGAAGTCGCTTTTTGAGCTTCTGTCATATCTCCAATTTCCTTTTTTGTTTGTTCCAACACTTTTTACTGTTCTAATATTAAATCTTGTTGTTCATTAATTCTTTTTTCAGACTCAATTTTTTTATGTTTTTCGGGTTCGTTAAGATAATAATAATCATCAAAAATTATAGCTTCTTCTGAACAATGAAAATATTTCGCTTCCCCACATGTTAAAAATGAATCCAGGCTATCTTCTAGCGTGATTATCAAATCTACTTTAGGATATCTGCCAAGGCTCTTTTTTAACTTTGGTAATTTTATGCTATCTCTTTTCTTGACTTTTGGGAAGCATAAGTTATCAACAGTTTATCAACTTATGGGGTCTGGACTCCTTAGCGCCGTTGCGTCATTCCTTTGTATTGAAAGGTCGAATACATGCTATTAACCAATCAATACAAATATTGCAAACAATTAAAAAACCCCGCTTCATAAACGGGGCTATTTAATATCTCAGCAAGACTATAAGCCGAATTCTGTATTATGTGATTATCTGTCTGCCCACGATATTACTGTCGGGGTCAAGCGAACTACTTTTTTCCTCAAACAAGTTTTTCAAATCCATGAATGAATCTGTCAGGCTTTACCCTGAGCTTGCCGAAGGGTTTGTTCTTGCGCCCAATAAGGATTTAGCCGTTTCATTTCCATATTACTATGGAAGCCGCCCTGTCATTCGACGGGGCGCCTCGCTCTTTCGAGCTCGGCGTTTCTGTTCGCACCTCGCACATTGCTGTGGACGGCTGTTAGCCGCTATTATTTTATCCCTCGTTAGCTTCCGCTTCCTCGGGATGGTGTTCGGACTTTCCTCTCTCTACTTTTGGTAAAGAGCAATCACTCATCTTACTGAGACACTTTTATATTAACAAATTATTAGTCTTTGTCAAGGTATCTAACGTTTCGTTTACCAGCCTGTCTGCTTCTTTATTTTTTTCTCTTGGAATGTGTTTAAATTTTACCAATTTAAAATCAATTTTTAAATTCCAAATTTCTATAAAAAATTTCTGTATCTTTTCATTTTCAAGTTTGTACTCGCCGTTGAGCTGTTTTACCATAAGTTCTGAATCTGACCTTATTTCAACCTCAGAAGTTTCTGCTATTGCTTTGCCAAATAAAGATTTGAACTTTTTTAAAGCAAAAATTACCGCATTATATTCTGCGTCATTGTTAGTTGAATTATCTCCCAAATATTCTCCGTATTTTTTTATAATCTGGTCTCTTTCATTACAAAAAACAACCCCAATTGCAGCCTTGCCCGGATTTCCCCTGCTTCCTCCGTCTGTATAAATAGTTATTTTTTTCATGTTTTGAAATAATTGTTTAAACAGTCTTCAAATTTTTTAAGGTCTTTATTTTTTACGCGGAAGCCCGAGGCATTGGCGTGTCCGCCGTAGGTCAGCAAAAAATCAGTGCAGGTTTTCATCGCCTCCACTGAATTAGTGTTTCTCGGATTTCTCACAGACCCGCAGGATTCTTCGTCCATTTTTTTAAAAATAAAAGCAGGCTTTTCATATTTTTGAGAAATTATAGAAGCCACAGACCCCGCCAATGTTAATTTCCAAGAAGGGTCGCCCTCAAAAATAACCGACGCATCTTGTTTTTGCATAATTCTTCTTTCAACTTCTTGTGTTATTTCTTTTACCTTAAATTGTTTTTGCTGGCTTTCGTTAATTAAGCGCTGGGCCATTTCTTTGCATTTTGGCAAAGAAGAATTAGTCAGAAGAAAATATGATTCATTCTGAAAATTTATGCTTTCTGACGCATTCAGGGCTGAAATAATTTTTTGCAATGATCCTTCAAAAATACGGCCTTCGCCTAAAAGATCTAAAAACGCCCGTAATGCCGGGCGAAATGTATTTTTTAAACTCCTCAATCCCTCTTCAATAATTTTTTGGTTTTCATCTATTTGGGGCACCATATCGGCTATCGTTCCCAAAGCGGTTAATTCCAAAAAACTATTTTTTAAACTTTTTGATATTGAGCTACCCAACAATTCTTCGCAAAGCTTAAATGTAATGCCAACATTTGCCATTCCTTTAAAAGGGAAATCATCGCCTTCTTGTTTTGGGTCAACAATAATTGAAGCTGGCGGAATTCCAACCAACATTTCATGGTGGTCTACAATTAAAACCTCAAAACCCATTTTATTTGCAACTTCAACTTCTTTTATGTTTCCAATTCCAAGGTCTAAGGTTATAAAAAGCGCAGGCGCTTTATTTTTTAAAATATTTAAAGCATTCAAATTTATGCCATAACCGTCATTCTCTCTGTCTGGAAAAAAAGCAGAATCAATGTTGCCGCCCAAACTTTTTATTGCCTCTTCTAAAATTACAACAGATGAAATTCCGTCTAAATCTGAATCTCCATATAAAATAATTCGCTCGTTGTTGACGACCGCTTTTTTTATCCTCTCGCTGACTTTTTCTATATTCTTGATTTTCATGAATTAGCGTAGCAATAAATTTTTTATCTTTTTCATAATTAAAGCTTGCTAAGGAGGCCCGACCTCCCCGAAAACTGCGCTAAACTTTAAAGGAGGTCGGGCCTCCCAATGCTTTCAGGCCGGGCAGTTCTTCACCGGACAGGTAGGCCATCATGGCGCCTCCGCCCGTTGAAACATGGCTGAACCTGTCTATTAAACCATATTTTTGGATAAATTCAACAGTCTCCCCGCCCCCCACAACAGAAAATGCCTTGCTTCTAATTATTGCCCTTGCGATTGCCAGAGTTCCTTTTGCATATTTTTCTTCTTCAAACTTTCCAAACGGCCCATTCCACAACACCGTTTTTGCCAACATTGTTTTTTCACAAAACATTTTTATTGTTTCTTCATTAATGTCTAAGGCATCTAACTGCCCCATCGGCGTTATAATTTTTTCCGGAAATTTAAATTTAATATTTTTTCCTGCCTGCGCGGGCAGATCCAAAACTTCTTTTGCAATTAAACCGCTTATTATAACAAAATCAGCAACCTCTGAAATTTTATCAATAAATTTTGATTTTGTTTCAACTTTTGTTCCGCCCACAATGGCAATCATGGGTTTTTCTGCACCGTGCAATATCTTATCCAAGGTTTCAATTTCTTTCTGCAGTAAAAGTCCCGCGCAGTTGTCTAAAAATTTTGGCACCCCTGCAATTGAAGCATGGTTTCTATGGCAAACAGAAAAGGCATCATTGACATATATGTCGCCCATTTCCGCCAACTTTTTTGCAAAATCCAGACTTCCCTCGGTCTCTTCTTTTTGAAACCTCAAATTTTCCAAAAGCAAAACTTTGCCGGGCTCCAATTTGTTTGACTCATTTTCCACATAAGGCCCGATGCAATCGTCTTCTTTTTCAATTGAAAAACCAAGATATTCTGCCAATTTTTCAGCAACTTTATCTAATGTGTATTTTTTATCTGCAACGCCTGTACTTTCGGGGTCCAAATGGCTCATTAAGATAACTTTTGCGCCGTTTTTAATTAAATATTCAATTGTCGGCAAAGCTTGTTTAATTCTAAAATCATCTAAGATATTTCCTTTCTCGTCCAACGGCACATTAAAATCGCATCTTACCAAGACGCGTTTATTTTCTACATTAAAATCTTTCAATGTTTTCATAAATCTATCTTATCAAAAAACCGCCTGAATTTAAAGCGGTTTTAAAAAACTATTTTGTTGCGAGCGCTTCTTCCAGTTTTTCCATTCTTTTCTCTAATTTTTCTATCCTATCATTCTGAAGTTTATCCAAGCGCGCATTCATAGCCCTAAAACCATCGTCCATCGTTTTTTTTAGCGAATTAAATTCCACCTTAGTTGCTGTATCTGTAAAACCCTTTTGAACCATTACAGCTAAATCATCTATTGTTATATTTTTTTTCGCCATATTTTTTTTAAATATTTAAATCTTGTAATTCTATTATATTCCGTTAAAAATCTGTGTCAATTTTTCAATATTCACACCACTTCGTTGTTGTAACAACTTTCACAATAAACTATCTCCGGCCTATCTGGAGCGTAAGATGTCTCAAATTCATTGTTACAGCCGGGCTTCATACATTTTCTGCGCCACAGTTTGGCTGGGTTGCGCCAGGCAAATCTTGCATAATGCCTACAATTTTGGCAAATGCGGGGCAATGGAATACCAAGTTTTCTATAAAACTGTAATTCTTGGTTGGTAATTCTAAATACCCCCGCGCATTCATGCTCGCACTTGCCCTTATGTGCGCAGCTTATTATTTCTTTTAAGACACTGTCATCAACATTCCTAATATCATCGGGTAGTTCTGGGGCAGATTTTGTAGCATTAAATTCCTTGCCTTTAAACTCATGCCATGCAAAACCTTGCTCCCCTGCTTCTTTTTTTGTAAGAGGGAAAAGCTCGTTAGCAAGTGTTTCATTATAAGCTGAAGGACTCATTTCCGCCGGAAAAAATTCTCCATACTTATAGACTATTCTTTTTTCGTTTACGTAGGGCATTTTATTCATGTGCTCAATAATTTTCGGCACAAGTTTCTCATATTCTTCTTTTGTATATTGCTTATTAAATATGCAATATTGTTTGTTATGCAAACTTATACAACCAAATAGATATGAGGAATTATGGCAGTAAAAACAGTATTGCAGGTTAGCAACAGAAGCATAGCATTGGCAAGAGAATGCCACGCCATACGCTCCATCGCCCACAATGAGCGACTCATAAATTAACTCAGTTTTATCTCCAAAATTGCTATGGTCATAAGAATCTTTTGCGGGACCCATGGTAAAATTTTGACAGTATTTTACATTTTCTGTGCCAATAATTCTCCAACAATTTTTGGCATCTTTGGAATTAAAAATGTAATCTCCCGAAACATTGGCATTATGCCTGCCATGAATAAATTTGTTTGGAAATTGAATCCAATACTTAGCACTCTTCTCTCGGGAAGCCTCAACATTAGTTCTCAAAGTTGTTTCAAACTCATCTATTTTTTTAATATACTCTTCTTTGGAATACGCCCGGTTAAATATATAATAAGATTTATTTTTTAAATTAACGCAACCAAAGCAGTTGTTACATCCAACGCAATTTTTGCAAAACATTATCTCGCTGCATCCCTCGCAGTCTACGGAATATAACGCTTTATAACACTTAGTTATATTAACACAATCATAACAAAGCTCAGACTCACTATAAATATGACAATCAAAAATGTCTTTAGAGTTGGCTCCCCAAATAGAATAGGCGGAATTTTCTACATATGACAATCCAAATGTAAGATAGCAGTCCTTGGGCTCCGTAGCATTGGCACAGTAATCACTATTCACCGGCCTGGAGAGCGACCTTGCCATAACTGGAACTTGATTCAAAAGTTCTTTAAATTGTTCAAAAAACGAACGTGAAAAGTCATATTCACGCCCGTACTGCATTGGGTCCCAAGAATCAGAATACCATTCTGCCACTTCCATTATTTTAATTGGGGAATCTTCGTGATAATTAGAAAAAATTTCTTTTCCATGGATATCTTTTTTTCTAAACAATTTCCATTCGTTGCGCCAAGAAAATCGTCTCTGCATTCTGCACTCTGGACAAAATGTCGGCGCGGGCACTTTCATCTTTTCATAAAACTGAAAATCCTCGGGCTCAATTACGAACTCTTGTTTACAGTTTTGGCAAGCTCGCACTGAGCCTGCCGAAGTGTTGTTTGTTTGTGATTCCATTTATTTTAATAAACCTCCGTTCTAATTTACTGAACAATTCATCATAATATTCCCTATTTTCTTGCATATATTCTTGAAACTCCAAAGCAAACAGGACAGGATCAAG